>CAUPVH010000333.1:0-3205 GCA_963514635.1 uncultured Prevotella sp.
CATCGGCAGGCAGCTGCTGTTAGAAACGGCCGCCTATGCAGAGTCGTCGGTGTGTCGGCGCAAGATGTTGCTCCACTATTTCGGCGAAGAGTATACGGAAGACAATTGTCATAACTGCGACAATTGCTTGCACCCCAAAACCAAACGCGAGGCAAAGGAGGCGTTGCTCATCGTTTTGAAAGCTGTTTTGGCCATAAAGGAAAATTTTAGAAGTGACTATGTTGTGGACTTCGTTAAGGGTAGGGCGACCGACGACCTTGTGTCGCACAAGCATAACGAGCTGGAAGATTTCGGTGCGGGCGAAGACGAAGACGACAAAGTTTGGAACCCCGTGATACACCAGGCGCTTATCGCGGGATACTTGAAAAAGGACGTGGAGAACTATGGCTTGCTGAAACTTACTGCCGCAGGACGCCGTTTCATTAAGCAGCCGCAGTCGTTCATGATTGTGGAAGACACTGATTTTGAAGACGATTTCGTGGAAGAGTCGCGCGACAGTTGTGGTTCTACCCTCGACCCCGACCTGTATATCATGCTCAAGCAGTTGCGTAAAGACATGGCCGAACGGCTTAACGTGCCGCCTTACGTCATTTTCCAAGACGTGTCTGTGGAGCAGATGGCCGTGGCATATCCCATTACGCTCGAAGAGTTGCAGAACATTCCTGGCGTGGGTGTGGGCAAGGCTAAACGCTACGGGGAGGCTTTCTGCCAACTGATAAAGAAACATTGCGAAGACAATCAAATAGAGAGACCTGAAGAATTAAGAGTAAGAACCGTAGCCAAAAAATCTATGAACAAGGTAAAAATCATACAAAGCATCGACAGACAAATTGCTCTGGATGACATTGCAATAGCCCTTAACCTGGGATTTGACGACCTACTGAGCGAAATTGAAACCATCGTTAACAGCGGAACGAAACTGAATATCGACTATTTCCTTGACGAGGTGATGGACGAAGACCGCGTGGACGACATCTACGACTATTTTAGAACGAGCGAAACGGACGACTTGGACGTGGCTATTGAGGAACTGGGCGGCGACTATACCGAAGAGGATATAAGGCAGGTACGCATCAAGTTCCTCTCGGAAATGGCGAATTAAAACACTAGCGCAAAACTGTTCACTAACAGTTTTGCGCTATTTGTATTGTATTCAGTTGCAGACAACGTGCGTACCAAGTGGTGGGTACAGCTTGTCTTATATTTTGTACGCTAGTTTGAACCCTTGATACGGCTTGTGTCATGGGCTTGTTTTGATGTGCGAAGTTGTAGACGAGCGTTAATAGAAGGGGAGAAAAGGGCTTAACTAACAGGAGTTTGAAATGTTAAGTTGATTTGACAACAAACGGGTGTTTGCGTAATTAAGATTAAAAAAGCCGAGGTTTGTTCGAATATTCCATTAAAAATGATTAATTTCGCACCCGATTATGTTTGGTACAACAGAGAGTTTGAATGTAATAACTCAATCAGGTGGCATAACGAGATAAGTTTATTCTTAGATTTGATAATAAGAATTGGATAACAGGTATACGTAAAAGCTGCGTGTTGTTTACTTAAATAAAAATAAGGAATTAATAGAATTATCACTTAACGTACTTTGAAGTACTTATTCAGGAAATGAACAAATTAAGAAAGTTTATGGTATGGGCGTTTGCTTGTACTGCAGTTTGTGGGGTTGTAAGTTGTTCTGATGAGATGGACAACGGCAACCAAACACAAGATGGAGGTATTAAGGTGGGTTTCCAAGTGTCGAACGCTCAAGATGAGATGTTGCTCAATACGCAAGCATCGGTTACTCGTGCCACGGTACAGGAAAAGCCATATAACAGCGAGTTGGAGATGCAAGACTTTGCCCCACAGGTGCATAAAGCTGAACCACACAATGGTCCAGACGTTTATTTAATTGGATCTACTGTAGAAGGAATCGACCCGACAAAGCCCGATCCAAGTACTCGTGGCAACGTGGTGAAAGCACTTACCCAATCGTTTTCTACATTAGGTTATCGTGGAGAAAGCGCAAGCACAATTTCCAAAACACCTAATTATTTTTATAATGAGGAGACTTTACCGACAGGTGCAATGGTAAAGTCGATTTATTGGGCATGGAATCAACGCTATGCACAATTCTATGGCGTTTCTCCACAAGTAAAAGAAGGCGACCAAAGCCTTGTTTTGTCACCTCAAGATTATAATGGTACGCCGTATGTAGACTTCACGGCTAGCACTGATATAAAGAAACAAGTGGACTTGATGACAGCCTATTCGGGTGATGTTGTTTATGAGGCTCAAGGTGTAGCACCAAATTCCGGCCTCAAATTCTACCATGCGCTTACGGCTATTTCTTTCTCTGTGGGAAATAACCTTTCTTATCCCGACAAGATAAAGAAGATAGAAATAAAGTCGTTACGTTATGCAAATCGCTGCCAATGGAACGGGTTCAAAGTGGGAAGACCTTTCCGACCGAAAGACATTTACACTTGGCGATATTGATGTTCAAACAAAGAATGTACCTGGACAACGAATCGTGGGTGATGGCACGGATAACTACACGTTCTTAATGATTCCACAGAAATTGGACAATGTGGAAGTAGTGATTACATTGGCTACTGGCAAACCAATTACTGTTAAGTTAAGTGGCGAATGGAAGAAAGGAACGAGCAAAGTTTATCGTATATCGAATACAGAGAGTGGCTGGGAATATACAATCTTGACTGATAGCCCTGCTGCCGCTGAGGCTACTGCTTCTGTTTCCGACAATTATGGTATCATTAGCTACCGCACAGATCGTGCAGGAGGAAGACAGCCTGTTAAGTGGAAGGTTGTTGGATATAGCACTGATGGTGGAGCAACTTTTAGCGCGACAAAGCCTGCTTGGTTAACTTCATTGAGTAAAACAGAAGGAGTTGGCGGTGAATTTAGAGAAGTGGGTAATGCTAATTTTGATAATACCAAAAGGGTCTTTACCTTGCAGCAGATGATTCTAAGCATGCGCGAGGCTGCGCCGAGAGGTACGTCGGGCAACCCATACGACCTTTCGACGCATGATGTGAACGGCGTTTCTACCAGTCAGAATACGGCCAACTGTTATGTTGTCAGTGCACAAGGATATTATAAGTTGCCTTTGGTGTACGGTAATGCTATAAAGAATGGGCAAAATAATACTCAAGCTTACAATCCCGGCATATCAGGAGTAAAGGTTTTGAGC
>CAUPVH010000334.1:0-3198 GCA_963514635.1 uncultured Prevotella sp.
CATCGAAAGCAACCTTCTGGCGGAACGTTTCGCCAGACTTAGGCTGCGGCAAATAGGCCACCATTGTTGTGGCATCCTGCCGCCCTTCGTTCATCTTATGCAGGTCAACGAGTATGCGTGGGTCGCGTTGGTCGAACCGAACGTTAAGCGGAAAGAACATCGGCGTGTCGCAATGCGTGTCGAGCGTAAGCACCTTGGCATGCAAACGCTTGGCATCGGCAAAGGTTTCGGCCTGCCTAACGAGCCACTGAAAGAGCGGCAAACCCTGCTCTTCCATCCATTCGGGATGCCATTGCACGCCAAGCAAGGGCTTATGCTCGGTGCTTTCCATTGCCTCTGGGATGCCGTCGACCGTAGCTGCAACGAAACGAAACTTGCTACCAGCATGGCAAACAGCCTGATGATGGAACGAGTTGACGTGCAGACTGGTGGCACCGAAGATTTGCGCAGGCAACGAATTGGGTTCGAAATACACCGTTTGCGTGGCCAAATTGCGTTGTGCATCTTGCGAATGCTGTATCAGCTTTTCAGAAAATCGTGGTAAGAAATGCTTAAACTCGCCCTCTGCCAAGCCGCGGCGAACATCGCGGGTAAAATGCTCTTCGATGTCTTGCGCCACCTTTCCGCCTAGTGCCATAGCCATTGTTTGCATGCCGCGACAAATGCCTAGGATGGGTATTTGGCGGTTGTAGGCCAATCGGGTGATGAGAAGTTCGGGCAAATCGCGCTCTGCATTCACCGCATGCAGGCGCGGCGAAGGCTCTTCTCCTGCCCACAGGGGATTGAGATCGGCGCCACCCGTGAGTATCAGCCCGTCTATATTATTGAGCGTATTGACGATAACGTCTACGCTATCGATGGGCGGAATGAGCACAGGAGTACCGTCTGCATCAACCACTTGGCGATAATAACGGTCCATAAGCATGGCGTTATCGTCATGATAGTTGGCGGTTAGCCCAATGATGGGTTGGCGTTTGGCCTGCGGAAACGAGGCGTATATGTTTTGCAAGTGGGCTTGCAAGTCGAAGTTGTGCATAGCTTTTGGGTTAGATTGGTGAGGGGGCTTGTTGGGCTGGCCAGGATTGTCGGACAGGTCAGACTGGTCGGACAAGTCGGACTGGTCGGACAAGTCGGATAGGTTAGACTGGTAGGTTCTACCCTAACAACTCGGCCGTTCTTCTTCTCCCTTCAACCATTTTATTTCTCGTCGGGGTCTACCAATATCTCGCGCTTGATGCTTTGTTCGAGCGAGATGAGCGTTTCGGTAGAAACCACCCCAGGTATAGTTTGCAGTTTATTGTTAAGCAAGTCCATCAGCTGTTCGTTGTCTTTGGCGTAAAGCTTGATGAGCATGGTGTACGAACCCGTTGTAAAGTGGCACTCAACGATTTCGTTGATGCTGTTAAGGCGAGCCACAACGTTCTTATACATGCTGCCGCGTTCGAGGTTAAGCCCGATATAGGTGCATGTAGAGTAGCCCAAGCTTTTGGGATTGACGTCGAACCCGCTACCAGTAATCACACCGTTTTCTATCAGATGCTGTACGCGTTGGTGTATGGCTGCACGCGATACGCCGCACTCTGCTGCCACGTCCTTAAATGGAATACGTGCATTTTGCGACAAGATGTTTAGGATTTTCTTGTCTAGGCTGTCTATTTTCTCCATGTGTTGCTAACGTGTTTTATGTATTTAAGTTGTTTTTAATGCGCTTAGAAAGCACAAGCAAATGTAAACAAATTAAATGAAATAAGCAACAAAAAGTTAGATAAAAAGGTATATATGGTATGTTTTGACAATTGGTTAACGCCTTTAAAGATAAATTAAGAAGTTAGAAACCAGGCCAAAGATGTTCTTTAACCTGGTTTCTAAGCCTTCATTTGTGTTTATTTTCTCTTCTTTGCGGCAGGTCTTCCAGCCTTCTTAGCGGGTTTTGCGGCAGGCTTATCGGCCGTCGCATTGGTCACTTCGGGCTTAGGCTTGTTCACTTTCAGCAGTTCTACGGTGAAAATCAGCGTAGAATAAGCTGGGATAGACCCCATTTCTCTTGCCCCATAGGCCAAGTCTTGGGGGATATACAGTTCCCATTTGCTGCCGGGAGACATCAGTTGAAGTGCCTCGGTCCAACCGGCAATCACTTGGTCTGCACGGAAAGAAGATGTGTCGGGCGTGCGTTTGTAACTGCTGTCAAACACCGTTCCATCGATAAGTTTGCCTTCGTACTTCACAACCACCTCGTCGGTAGCAGTGGGTTTGTCGCCCGTTCCGTTGGCAATCACCTTATATTGCAGTCCGCTAGGCAGTGTAACCACGCCCGGTTTCTTAGCATTTTCGGCCAGCCACTGCTTGCCCGTGCTGATGGCGGCCTCCACTTTGGCCTTCTTGGCGGCCTCCACACGTTGTTCGAAGAGCTGTTGAGCCTCTTCTTCCGTATATTTAGTGAAGTCTTTTTCCAGGGCAGCAATAAATCCGTTGTAGAAGTTTTTAGCGGCAACAGAGTCTTTCGTCCCGATTAGCTCTTGCTGAACCGAGGGCAAAATGCGCTGTTGAGCCATCTGTGCAATCTGCATACCGGCAGCATAAGCCGTGAAAGCGCCGTCGCCATTGCTTTCCAAAGCCTTACGGAAGCCACGCACAAAGTCGGCCATATAAGTGGTGTCCACCTTATATTGTTGCTGGATGAAAGCTGTCAGTCCCTTCGTGGCAGCCATTCCTGCGGCATAGCTAACCGAGTCTGACGGTGTGTTCAACACCACGGCGGAAGCGGCGACCACCTGTACTCCGTCTTTCTTTTTACGTGCGAAGGAGGTATTAAAAGCGGCACTCGCCAAGAGAGCGAGTGCCATAAAGGTTAATTTCTTCATTATTTTTCTCCTACTGAAATCAGTTCAATCTTGAAGATAAGAGCCGAGTAAGGCTTAATGTTTGGTTGTTCGCGCGAGCCATAGGCTTGGTCTTCGGGGATATACACTTCCCAAACGCTACCGGCAGGCATGCGTGTAAGCACGTCGGTCCAGCCCTTAATCACTTGGTTGGCGCGCATGGTTACGGGTTCGCCGCGCTGATAGCTGCTGTCGAACACCTTTCCGTCGATGGTTTTACCCTCGTAGTGCACCTTAACGGCCGAAGTGTCCTTTGGTATTGGGCCGTTTCCTTCTTTAATAACGCGATATTGCACGCCACTGGGCAGTGTCTTTACAC
>CAUPVH010000335.1:0-3197 GCA_963514635.1 uncultured Prevotella sp.
CCCAAAACCGAAAAACCCGGACCCACAAAAAAAACCCTTCCCCTATTTTTCTGGGGATCCCCCTCGGGTTTTTTACGACCCCCGAATAAGGGGAAACGAACCCGCCGATGCCGATGCACTGAACGAACAACGCACGGCCTTTGCCTACGACATACACCTATATAAGAAGGCCGACATGAGTAAACCCGTGCAAAGCCTTACTCGTTATTCGTACGACAAGCCTGTTGGCACCCAGTTGGAGCAAGAGTTTACGGGGCTAGATACCGATGTAGACTATGTGGTAAAGATGTCGGCGTGCGACCGTTTCAACAATACTTCGGCCGATGTAACGGCTAGTTTCAAAACGCGCCTTAACCATGCGCCCGTACTTGGTGGCGCAATGACCGACACGTTGCGACTACTCGACACGCAACCTTACTTCCATAAGGTGCTGCCCGTAACCGATGAAGACGGCCATACATGGAACTATACCACCACCGCGCTGCCAAGTGGCGTTGAAATTAAACGTGTAGGCAACGCCTTAGACCTCTTTATAAAGGTAGGTTCGGTAGGTTCGTACGGATTTGAAGTGATCCTAACCGACCAGCTTGGCGGCAAGACGGTACAGAAATTCGCCTATAAGGTGGTTTCGCACACGGCTCCCACACCCACCAACACGCTTAGCGACGTGTCGTTGTTCGAGCAGGGCGAGGCCGCACAAATCGATTTGGCCAACGCTTTCACAGCCATGAGCGGTGGCGAGATGCAATTCGCGGCCACATCTAGCAACGATGCGGTGGTAAAAGCCTCCGTAGAGGGCAAGCAACTAACGCTAACCCCAGGACAAAAAGGCACGGCTACGATAACCCTAACCGCCATCGACGGTGGCAAACGCACCACAACAACCATCCAGGTGCGTGTTACCGACAAGAATGCACCCGATGTGCACACCATCTATCCCATACCGGCGCACAGCTACATCAAGGCACTTATGCGCAGTGGTGTAAGTAAGGTGCAGGTTATCGTTACCTCTTTGCGTGGCCAAAAGCTTATCGACGAAACCTTAACGCCCGACAGTCGCACGCGCGAAGTAACCCTGGGCATCGACCGACTAGCCCCTGGCACCTATTATCTGCTGCTCAAAACCGAGCGCATAACAAGCAAACACACCTTCATCAAGAAATAAACAGCACGCTATGAATAAGATATCAATGGCATTCCTCGCGTTCGGCGCAAGCCTTGCAATGGAGGCCACGGCGCAAAGCCGCATACTACCTGTGCTAGAAGCTACGCCCGATGCGCGCACCGCAGCCCTGGGTGGCACTTTGCTTGGCAATGCCAACCAAATGCACATTTACACTAACCCCGCCGCTCTTACCTTTGGCGAAAAGCGTTTTGTGGCAGACGTGTCTGCCGAGGCACAGCCCAAGACCGACGAGGGCCGACTGATGCAATACAACTTTGCCACGGGCTATCGCTTTGCCAATCGCTCGGCCTTGATGGCAGGCGTGCGTTACCTTGGCGGACTAACGGTTCCCTCGGTGAGTGCTGCGGGCGAACCAGATAAGGTTTCGCCCTACGATATGGCCCTCGACCTAGGTTATTCGTTCGCCGTAACGCCCGAAGTGGCCGTGTATGCCACTGCAACCTACGCCCGAAGTCATGCCGCAACCAGCGCAAACGCTTACGCTTTCTCTATCGGAGCGGCCTATCAGAAGGGTTTCAACATCTGCCCAACTGTTCCAACCACGCTAACCGTTGGCGCACGACTGTTGGATTTCGGCAAGTCGGTGAAGTTTAACGATACGGGCATACCCCAGAGTCTGCCCACTTCGGTGGCCGTAGGTGGCGACTGGGCCGTAAATTTCGCTCCACAACACGCCCTTACCTATGCCCTTACGTGTCGTTATTTCACCCCGAAAGATGCTAGCGAAACCCTGCTTGCCGGTGGTTTGGAGTACACTTACAGCCGCATGCTATCTGCAAGGGTGGGCTATCAGTATGCCGACAAGGGCTCTAATGCCCTTACTTTCGGTGCTGGTGGCGAGTTGTCGGGTTTCAAACTCAACGTGGCCTACCACCATGCCTTCGCCGATTACGGCGTAGATGCGCTGATGGTTGGCATAGGTTACGCCTTCTAGCTTTGTTTTGCAGCGCAGGCTGCCTTAAAGTGTGGCACGGCAAAGTGTCTTGCCGCACTTTCTTAGGCTCCTATTAATGCGGCATTAGTTACACCATAAGCGAAAGCCATATCTTGCCGCGATGACGGCGTAGATATGGCTTTTGCGCGTTAAAGGTGAAAGGGTGAAAAGGTGAAAAGGTGAAAAGATGGCTAACGCCTTTTAAAGGTGAAAGGTTGAAAAGGTGAAAAGGTGAAAGGGTGAAAAGATGGCTAACGCCCTTTAAAGTTGTCTAGCGGTTTCTAGATTTCTAGTTCATTCTAGCTTTCGGACAAGTCCGACTGGTCCGACTGGTCAGATTGGTCCGACTGGTCTGACAGCTCTGACCTGACCAATCCTATTAGCCTAACGCCACCAATACATTCGGCTTAACTCCTCAACTTGCCAATCTTTGTCCACTTTTCAGTAAAAGGTTTAACGTTATTACTGCATTTTTTTCGACCAAACGCCCAACCGACCGCAAAAAATCGATTCTCAGGCGAGTTTGTTTGGGTACGAAATGGGGCTAGTCTGCGAATAATGCAAAATGAATATCTATTCCAAGGGAACGCCATTAGCACCAGCTTTCGGGCTGTTTTCTACTAAATATAGTGCAAAATGCCGCTAAATGCAGTGCGTTTTGCCGCTAAACGCAAGGCAAAATGGTGCTAAACGCAAGGTGAAATGGTGCTAAACGCAGTGTAAAAAGCTGCTAAATGCGAGACGAAAAGCATAAAAATACACTGCAATGGTATAAACAAAACCTTTTCGAACCATTAAAAACATGGCTAAAAAGGGCAAAACATTCATCAAAAAGTGGGTTTTTAGGGGCTAAAAGTGGGTAATTGGGCTTGGAAAATTACGAGCCAGCATCCAATCTAGAAAGGTAAAATGGTGCAAAATGCAAACAATTCCCTTAAATTTTGGGTGAAACGGGAGCGCGTTAAGCAGAAAATCGTGGCTAATTGAATGCTTTTTAGCCTTGTTTTTCGCTAGAATGGGGTGGGGAAGAAGGGGCGGTTTGTAAAGAATATGGTAGGCTTTCGAAGGTTTGTAAGC
>CAUPVH010000336.1:0-3191 GCA_963514635.1 uncultured Prevotella sp.
ACTTTGAAGTGGGCAACGAAGTGTACGAGGCCTTTGCCAAAGCCGCTTTCTCAATGAACGATATTGCGAAACGGCACAACAAATGGCACATCAATCTACCCCTTTGCAACCAATTGCAACTGCAAGAGTTAGGCGTTAAAGCCGAAAACATATACGCAACGGACATCTGCACCTACAACCGCTGCAACGATTTCTTTTCAGCCCGAAGGCTAGGCATAAACTCTGGCCGCATTTTTACGGGCGTTACCATCCGCTGAACATGGCCAAATGGCTGGTTGCCACTTTGCGTGGCGGCATTGGCTTGCGCCTGTCGGCATATATATTTTACACAAAATGAAACAGCTTATTGCATTACTCCTCGTACTGTTCTTCAGTTCGGGTAAGCCCGCTGAGGACCATTTCACACCTGCCGAAACCCAACAGATCAGTATTGCCACGCCTGGATTGTTCGATAAGGGCAACGTTTTCTTTATCGACCTCAACGCCATCGCGCACAAAAACTATGTCTTTCCGCTACCTGTGGGCAAGGCAAAGTTGGCTAAAAACAACGCATTGGAGATTACAACCAAGCGTGGCGATGCCGTTAAGGCCATGATGCCTGGAAGAGTTAGGCTGGCAAGAAAGAACAAACAGTGGGGAAACGTGGTGGTGATACGCCACGACAACGGTCTGGAAACGGTGTATGCGCACAATGCGCAGAACCTAGTGAAACCCAACGAAACGGTAGAGGCAGGCCAATCTATTGCCATCGTGGGTAAGAAAGACGGCCAAGGGCGTTGCCTTTTCCTAACGATGGTGAACGGCGGGCGCATCAATCCGCAAACCATCGTCGACCCCAAAAGTCATAAACTGAACAAGGGGGGGAAGCGGTTTTAGAAAAAAGGACAAACCGTTACCGGTAGACGGGCCACAGAAAAAGACCTGGAAGAAAAGCTTTTAGCCGACAAGAAGGGAAAAGCCGAGGCCAAAAAGGCCGCCAAAGAGGAAGAGAAGGCCAAACGCGAAGAGGCCAAACGGCTGAAAGAAGAACAAAAGCTGCTGGCCGAAGAGAAGAAAGCTGCCAACAAAACGCTGCTTAAACCGCAGAAAGACGTGAGGGGCAGCGTAAACAACAAGCTTTTCTTAGCCCAGTTTGCACCCAGCGAATGGGCCTACCCGCTGCCGGGCAGCCATGTAATCAGTCCCTACGGAGGCAAAAGAAGGCATTCGGGCGTAGACATCAAGACCCGTCCTAACGATAAGATATTGGCCGCATTCAGTGGCATTGTGGTTCGTTCGGGACCATATTTCGGTTATGGCAACTGCATCGTCATACGCCACGACAACGGTTTAGAAACGCTTTACAGCCACCAATCGCGCAACTTTGTGAAGGTGGGACAGGCTGTTAAGGCCGGCGACGTTATCGGACTTACGGGCCGCACAGGCCGTGCCACCACTGAACACCTGCACTTCGAAGTGTCGTTTAAAGGCAAGCGCATAGACCCCGCACTGGTTTTCAACCACGCTGCCAAAACCCTACACCAACACACGCTGGTGCATGCAAGCGGTGTTGTGCGCATTGACAAGTCGGCTAGGCTGCCCATAGCACAAGCAAGCGGCAAACAAGAAACAACAAACGTACAATAAATACGATGAACATAGAACTGCTTTTCGACCGCTATCTGCAACTGTCGGAGGTTAAACGCCCAGGATATATCGAGAGCCTTGGGCATCCTGAGCCCGATTCCACCCAGCAATTGGAACTAGCGGCAGGCACACCGCTAGCCCCTTTGCTTGTGTATATATATAATAAGGTGTCGGGTACGCCTCGGCAGTGCAAGCGCGAACACCTCATCGACTTCATTCCAGGTTTCCGTCTACCCCACTTACGCGAGTGGCCCGCCGCCTACGAGGCCTTCAAATTGGTGCATGGTGAACAGTGGCTACCGCTTTTATTCGATGGCGACAGGGGCTATTATGCCATCAATAGAGAGACAGACGAAGTGGCAATAAGCTTTCTAGACGAGTTCGCATTCATCGATACCGTTAGCCTTAACGCCCTCAACTTCTTGCAAACGCTCGTAGCCAACTACGAACGCAAGGTGTATTCGGTAGACCGTTACGGCCTACTAGACTACGACGAGCGCAGAGAGGGCGAAGTGGCGCGCGAGATAAACCCCGACGTAGACTATTGGATGGAGGAATGAAAGGCTGCTAAATGATGTGCATAACCTTTCTTTCGGGCAGGGTTTTCTTGTTATCCTAGGCATGCAAGACATCCAAGAACAACAAGAAACCATCAAAAAAAGCCTAGTCACCCCCTATTAAGCCCATAGCAAAGAACATCAAGTTTTGCCATCAATGCCTTTACTTGCCGAACAAAAAGATACTTGTACTGTCACTACAAGGGTGTTTGTACTATCACTACAAGATGCTTGTACTGGCACTACAAGATGCTTGTACTGGCACTACAAGACGCTTGTACGATGACTACAAAGGGGCTTGTACGATGACTACAAAGGGGCTTGTACTAGGGCTACAAAACGCTTGTAGTGCAACTGAAAACAACATTACGCTGATACATGGCAGGCCACACAAAGGCAGATAAGTATCTAAAACCATTTCCTTTTTTACCACAGGCAGGTTCTAAAAAATACAAAGAACAACCATTGAACCTTTGCGGGGGATTTTTAGAACATGCCTATTATAACCCTCACACTTATGAAAACAACCTCCCTAAAAACTGCATATCTTGCCGAAAGCTCATTGCTGGCGGCTCTTCTCGTTCGTTTAAAGCGCCGCAATCTCTACTTCGTGGCCGGCGAAATAACCTCGTTCGTTGCCATGTTAGGCTTTGTTGTCTTGGCCACCACCCTCCACAATGCCACGTGGACACTGTGGCTGGCCGCCGTTTGCCTAGCCTTATACGTTGTTATCAGGCGCTTTGACGTGCAAAACGAGGCCCGAATAACTGCTGTCGACCAGCTAAGGCAAGCCTATGAGGACGAGGCGCGCTACCTAGAAGGCGACTTTACCCCCTTCGGCGATGGTGCATGCCACGCCGATACCCACCATCCATTTGCCCTCGACCTCGACATATTCGGCCCGTCTTCGCTTTTTCATCGGCTCAACCGCACTGTTTCAACAGGCGGAAGCAAGTCGTTGGCCGCCGCACTCACCCAATTGCCCGGCCATACGCCACAGGCTAAGGC
>CAUPVH010000337.1:0-3180 GCA_963514635.1 uncultured Prevotella sp.
AGCCACGGTGAGCCTGGTGGGCTATTGCAGGCAAAAGGCAGCCGAGATGATACCTGCCCAGCAGCTATTTCTGGCTCGTCAGCGTGTGCAACATTGTGCCGCGGTGTTTCGCCAACGTTATGCCGAGCTTTTCAATGCCCACTATGCACGGCTCTATTGCGTGCCCATCCTGGGCTCAAAGCCAGCCTTGGTGCAGGTGATAAACGATTTCTACACCTTCCTTCTCGAAGAAAACCACATCCAACCCGTGCCCAACATCGCCTATGTTGAGGCCTATTTGCAGGGCAACATGCTTGTCGGCGACGAGGCGCAAGCCTTGGTTCAGCAACTGCAAGCCCACATTATGGAGCTGAACACCTTGAAAGAGGCCGACCTTTGCGGTAGCGATTTCATTGCCGAACGCATCTACGTAACCACCATTCACAAGGCTAAGGGGTTGGAGTTCGACAATGTGCTGATATTCGATGCCGTAGATGGGCGTTATCCCAACTTCTATACGCGCACCGATGAGCGGCAAACAAGCGAAGATGCGCGCAAGTTTTACGTGGCCATGACACGGGCCAAGCGTCGCCTTTTCGTGTCGTGGGCACTGTCGCGCGAGGCATACAACGGCACGTCGCGCCCCTGCGAGTTAACCCCTTTCATGCGGCCTGTGCTGCATCTCTTTGCTGGTGGCTAGTCCTACGAAGTCTTTTTCCACTTTATTTTTCATCCCATCACACACTCATACCATATTATAATATATGCGAGCAAAACTGCTTATCCTTACCTTTTTAGCCCTTGTAATTGTCTGTTTTGCCATTCCCACCATGCCAGGGATATGGCGAACGGCCAAGCTTGCCGATGGAACAGAGATACGACTTGAACAAGTGGGCGACGAAAACCTGCATTATTGGCGCGATGTTCGTGGCGGTTGCTATAACGTAGACGATGAAGGCGTGGCCACGCCCATTGCCAATATCGGAGTAGTAAGGGCGAAAGCGGCCACCCGAATAGCACAAAACAACGCCCGCCGCGCCGCTACCGCCACTCGCACGGTAGGCATTTCGCGCCGACATGTGGGTAAACGCAAGGGGCTTATCCTGTTGGTTAACTTCACCGACGTGCGTTTTCAGCCAGCCCACACCAAGTCTTTGCTTTCGCGAATGGCCAACGAGGAGGGCTTTACCTATAAAGACGGACACCGCGGAAGCCTGCACGACTACTTTAAAGACCAAAGCAACGGCCTGTTCCATCTCACTTTCGATGTGGTAGGCCCTGTTCAGCTGCGCCACAACATGGCGTATTATGGCAAAGACACGCTCGATTGGCGTGGTTCGCGCAGCGATGTGCGGGTCGGACAGATGGTGGCCGAGGCTTGTTTGGCTATTAAAGACTCGGTGAACTTTCGCGATTACGACTGGGATGGCGACAATGTAGTCGACCAAGTGCTGGTTATCTACGCCGGTTATGGGCAGGCATCGGGTGGTGGTAGCAACACTATCTGGCCGCACGAGTGGGCTTTGCAATACTCCGATTATGGTAGTGTGTTGCGCATTGGCGGCAACATGCTGATTAATACCTACGCATGCAGCAACGAATTGAACTTTAATACCACCAAGTTGGGCGGCTTTGGAACGGCTTGCCACGAGTTTACGCACTGCCTAGGACTGCCCGATATGTACGACACTTCTGGGAAAGAAAGTCTTGGTATGGGCTTTTACGACCTAATGAGTGCAGGTAATTACAATGGCGAAGGTTATGTTCCGGCGGGCTATACCAGCTACGAAAAGATGTTTGTAGGCTGGTTGACGGCCCAAGAACTGATGCGCGACACCACCATAACGAACATGAAACCGCTGAGCGAGCATGGCGAGGCGTTCATCATACGCAACGATGCCAACCCAGATGAGTATTACCTGTTGGAGAATAGGCAACGAAGTGGTTGGGATTCGCACTTACCTGGCGAGGGCTTATTGGTGCTCCACGTAGACTTCGACCAAACGGACTGGCAGACAAACCGTGTCAATGTCAACCCCCAACATCAGCGTTGCACCCTTGTTCCGGCCGATAATCGCCAACGAAAGATATTTAATGCGCAAGACAGCATACCCTATCCGCAAGCAGGAAACGATAGTATTACGGCCACATCGCTACCTGCGGCCTCGGTTTTCACCTCCGATTTTGACGAACGTTACAGACTAAACAAGTCGGTGTTGGGCATCAAAATCAACGGCGAAGGCCGCGCATCGTTCACTTTCCGCCTAGACGACTTGCGCCCAAAAGGCTTGAAAGGCGACACCTTGTTTTACGAATCGTTCGATAGTTGCGACGGCAAGGGCGGCAACGACGGACGGTGGGGTGGCTATATTGGTGCTGGTAAATTCAAACCCGACCACCAAGACTGGCGTTTTGCGGTGCCCGAAGCCACGTCGGCAGGCAGCCGTTGCGCCCTGATTGGTACAAGTACGAAGTACGGCATTGTTGAAAGCACCCCCTTGTTTTACGTTGAAGACGGCAGCACCATTAGCTTTAAGGCTGCCGCATGGAACAACGAGGAGGGTAGTTTAACTGTGGCGAGCCTCAATCCAAAGGTGCAACTGTCTGAAACCCGACTCAAATTGCCCAACCGCTCATGGCAAACCTTCACGCTTACCGTTAAGGGCAGCGGTTTGTTACGTCTCAGTATGCGCAATGGTCAGCGCCGTTTCTTCCTCGACGAACTGCTGGTTAAGCGCCCTTCCACCACCTCTATCACCAACATTCCCACTGCCCAGCCCGCCCCTCGCGCCACCTCTGGCCGCATATATAGCCTCGATGGCGTGTATCTTGGCACCAATATCAATGCGCTAAGCAAGGGTGTATATATAGTGGATGGTAAGAAAGTGGTGAAATAGAAGTAACTACCAGCCTCACCCCCAGCAACAACCGGCCTCACCCGCAACAACAACCGACCTCACTCCCAGCAACTACCGGCCTCACCCCCAGCCCCTCTCCAAGGGGAGAGGGGAGTGATATGGCTTGTTGCGATGGTGCATTTTGGTCTGTTGTTTGTTTTTAGTGGGCGATGGCTTGTTCGCTTTTTTGGGGGTAAGTACCCCCTTGTGCGTGCGTAAATAAAGAAGTGATGACGTTTCTTGAACAAAAAAAATGATGATGAAAAAAGCAATTTTACTTGCCTTTTGGGGCATTTTCGTAGTA
>CAUPVH010000338.1:0-3176 GCA_963514635.1 uncultured Prevotella sp.
GAAGTAGATGGAATGTGAAGATTTCGTATTTCATCGAAACGCAACCGCTAGGCACAGCTGGGGCATTGTTCAGGATGCCAGAACTGAAAGAGGACTTTTTGTTGATGTCTGGTGATGTGATGCTTGATGTAGACTTTAATCGGTTTATACGCTTTCATAAAGAACACAATGCTTTGGCAAGCCTTACGGTGCATCCCAATAACCACCCTTTTGATAGTTCGCTGATTGTAACGGAGACATTGCCTGCACGTGATGGCGGCATGCCGATACATACCAATAGGGTTGTGAAATGGATGAACAAGGAAGACGAACGGATTTATTACCGAAATCTTGTTAATGCGGGCATAGAGATTATTTCTCCTCAATTACTTAATGATGTCAGACACAAGCTTCCTAGCCTTGATAAGGTGGATTTAGACAGAGATGTGTTGAAACCTGCCATCAGCAGTGGCCGAATCTTCGCCTATGAGACTTCGGAATATATTAAGGATATGGGTACCCCCGAACGACTTAATGAAGTGGAAAACGACTTGCTGTCGGGGAAAATCGCCGCGCATAATTTGTCGGTGAAGCAGAAGGCCATTTTCCTTGATCGCGATGGGACGATAAACAAGACAAGCGGATTTCTTACAGACGTAAACGACTTTCAACTCATAGGTGGTGCGGCTGAGGCTATAAAGCGTATTAACAAATCGGGGTACCTAGCGGTGGTGGTAACCAATCAACCTGTTATTGCTCGTGGTGAGTGTAGCTTTGAGCAGTTGCAGGAGATACACAATAAGATGGAAACACTATTGGGAAAGGAAGGTGCGTTTATAGATGGATTGTTCCTCTGCCCTCATCATACAGATAGAGGTTTCGAAGGAGAACGCATTGAATATAAGCTTGATTGTGAATGTCGAAAACCAAAGGCAGGATTGTTTGTACAGGCACAAAAAGCTTTAAATGTCGATTTAAGCCAGTCTTATATGGTGGGCGATAGTGAAATTGATATTAAGGCTGCAGAAAATGCTGGTTGTAAAAAGGCATTTCTGATAGAGACGAACGGAGAGAATGCGCTGCTTGAAGCCGTTAATGAGATATTGAAATGAAGATAGCATTTATAACACCTGTCACCCCTTATAAAGAAAATATGGGAGGCCCTTCGGGACATCCATATCATTTATTGGTGGAAAGGCCCCAAGGCATTGATGTCGAAATATATAGTTATAACGCGAACAGGCTTTCTCCTGAAACAATTGAAGACGTAGAACGAGAACTGGATGTTAAAATACATGTGTTGAGACAGCCCGCTTTCTTCACTTGGATTTTAAGGTTTCATTTAACGTTCATTCGTTTGTTTCTAAAATATCCAATCGGTTATTACATCCGCTTGCCAAAACGGACCGTTGAAGAAATAAAAGCCAGTTCACCCGATGGAATATGGGGATATGGGCAAGAGTTCTCAGGCATTTTAAAGCAGTTCAAGGAATACAGGCGTGTTCATACTGTACCCGATTGCTATTCGTTGCATTGGTTCCGTAGATTGGGATGCCGCTTTACGCTTACTAGCGTGGGAGATTTTCTTCGGTGTGCGGTTAACTATCGTAAGTATTACAGGATGGAGCGAGACTATGACACTAGTGATAATATAACGGCTCATTTGGTAGGTGAAGAGGATGCTCGTTTCCTAAAAGAGATAAATCCAAGTATCAATGCCATTTTCTTGAGACATCCTCACTACGAGATACCTGAAACGACCAAGGCTACTAAGTTTTCTTCACCAAAGATAAAGCTTTTGGTAGCAGGACGCTATGACTTCTATATGAAAGAGAAAGCGGATGAAATGGTTAAACTGTTGGCCAACAAGGATAATATGGCTCAGTTACAGCATGCTTATATGCTTACCTTTTTGGGGAAAGGTTGGGAACAGCATTTTGAGACATTGAAAAACCTAGGTTATGAAGTTGACCACATCAAGTTTGCACCAGACTATATAGAAGAAGTGTGCAAACATGACATTCAGCTAACACCGATAGACATTGGTACTGGCACTAAGGGAAAGGTACTTGATGCGTTGTCTAACGGCTTGTTGGTTGTGGGAACGCCGTTTGCATTGGAGAATATTGCGGTAGAGAGTGGCGTGTCTTGCGTGGAGTATCATTCTAATGAAGAACTGTTGGCTGCTTTAACGGATATTCCTCGTCATGTGGAGAAGTATGAGCAGATGGCAGAAAAGGGACGTGAAGCGATTTTTGTTGAACATGGCAGAAAGCGCATTTCTCAACAACTGATGGATTTGTTTAAATAATAACGAGATGTACATATATGTTCTCATTTTGGCTCTCGCAATAGCTGGTGCTTTGTTTCTGCCTCAGAAGAGCTCAAAGTCTACTATATATCTTGCCTGTTGGATGATAGCTCTTGCTTTGTTTGTGGGTTTCTCAGACATGCTGGGGGGATATGATAGGTATATATATGGTGAATTGTTTGATCAAGTCGCGGATGTAAGGCGTGCAGGAGATAATCCTTTAACAGCATATATTTTTGAGCAGTATGCTTCTGAACTCGGCTTTTGTTGGATGAATGTTGCCATTTCATATCTTACCGCTAACAGATATATTTTTATTTTGATTGTAACAGTTGTAATTTATGCCTTACTGTTTATCTCTTTTAAACGCTATGTAGACAACTACCCCTTTGCACTAATATTGTTTATGGGGCTAATCTTCTTTTTCACATTTACGTATCTAAGACAGCTGGTCGGTGTTGGTGTAGGATGGCTTTCAATAGAATATGCCTATAAGAGAAAGTTGTGGAAGTTTCTTGCAATTGTTCTTTTGGCCACATTTATACATAATTCAGCGATTATCCTTTTGCCAGTTTATTTCTTACCAGTAAGACAGTATCCTAAAAGAATGGTAATTATGCTTATGGTATTCTGCTTTATTATTGGGATAACAGGTCTTCCGTCGTCAATGTTTGATATTTATGGTTCAGTGTCGTCAATGCAAGGTCGAGGGCAAGATTATGCGGAGAATGAGGTGGGATTTAAGATTGAATATATTTTAGAGGCAGCCTTCTTCCTTTACTTCATATTTCGTTATTACGAGAAGATACCCAAAACACCAGCAAGGATTGTTTTGTTAAACATGGCCTTGTTGTTTTGTGCAATTTTGCTTATATTCTCACGCTCA
>CAUPVH010000339.1:0-3176 GCA_963514635.1 uncultured Prevotella sp.
GTTTACGAGTTTACCAGTGGATGCGTTGCAAGTTTACCAGTGCACTCGCTCTCTTATCCACTTGTTAACCCGTCAACTGGTTAACTTGCTTTATCCATAAATCAATCATTAAGTCTAGCCCTTTAACAACCTGCTCCCAACCTTCGTTGCTCCGTAAGTTGATGCCGTTATACGTGGGGCTTTGCTCCTCTATCAGCACCAAATAGCTGATAGAGGCAGAGAGGATGGTGGCCAAGGCTGCAACATCGGTGTGGTGAGAATGGGTAAAACCGCTCACCGCCTTTATCAATTCGCAGCCATTTCGTTCCCTACGGTCGCGCAACTGCCGAATGTTCTCATTGTCGGTGGTAAGTTCCCAACGGCACAATCGCCTCAACGTAACGTCGTTTCGTAGCTGTACTATTTGCTCGCGAAACATCCGTTTAAGGCTCCCAGCAACATCCGCCCCGTCGATAGCGTGTATATCCGTGTTGGCCCAATAGTCTTTGCTCAGCAAGTAGTGGGCAATCAAATCGTCTAATCCGCCAAAATAGCGGTATATAAGCATCTTTGAAACGCCTGCTTTTTGGGCTATGACATTGACGCCAAGTCGTTCGAAACCATCGTTGGCAATGATGTTGTCAACCGCTTGGAGTATCTTCTGTTGTGTTAGTTCCCTATCTTTCATTCCGTTTGCCTTTTATCATGTTACCAATAAGTAACTACAAAGTTAGGTTACTCGTCGGTAACATGCAATAAATAACTGTTAATTCTTTCGCTTTTACACAAAGTTTAACGCATGAAAGAGGTGCCGCTAGAACTCTTTTGGGCACAAGAAAGCTAGGAAGAGCCGATATTTACCGGGTGATTAAGAGGGTAATAGAACTTTAAAGCGCGTTAACAAACGTAACGCGCCCACAAGATGGCCTTCCCCCTGCAAAGGGATAGGGGTGAAAAAGATGTGTTTACTTTGGGAATATGCAGGAAGTATGTGTGAGACAGGCTCCACCCATGCCCTCTCCTAAGCCTATTATGTCTTTCTTAAAGCATGTTCTAAAAATGCCATGCTTATTTCTTTTCTCCTTATTAAAGTTCGCCCTTCACTGTCTTAAAAGATACCGTTTTCGGTCTATCTTTCCGTTAGGGGTTAGTGCTAAGGACTCTACCTGCTCGTAGAAAAGCGGCACTTGGTGGGTTTCTAGCCGTTCTTTCAGTCGGCGAGCCAAGTCTTTGGCGTTAATTTCAACATCGCCATCGGCAACAACAAGCAACTTTAACGCTTGGCCTAGGATGGGATGGGGCACGGCGATGCAAATACAAGCCTTTACTTCGGCCAAGCTGTTGGCCGCGGCCTCCACTTCTTGTGGGCTAACCTTAAAGCCGCCCGTATTAATGATGTCGCTATCCCTACATTTAAACCGCAAACGCCCCTGATTGTCTATCTCGCCGCAGTCGCAAGTGGTAAAGGTTTCCCCTGTTAGCGGTTCATAAGTTGTTTGTTCGTCCATGCGCAGGTATCCGCTCATCAGCGTATCGCCTGCACAACGTATATGGCCTTCGGGCGTAATGTCGAAACGCGCGTTAGGCAAAGCATGGCCCACGCAGCCTGCCAGCTGATGGTGCGTAAACTCGAAGGTTGCCACCACGCCCGTCTCGGTAGAGGCGTAGGTATTGAATAGGCGTGTATGGGGCAGTTGCTTGTGCAACTCCGCCATTGTGGGCACGTCTAAGGCATCGCCACCTGTCTCGATAAAGGCCAGCTTAATGGCCGCGTCTTCCATTTGCTTACCGCCAAACTTGGTAAGCATACGTATGCACGACGGCACGAGGAAGGCTCCCACGCTCATTTCTTTGCAAGATGCAAGCAGGGAGAAGAACTCGTTGAAATCGAACTTGGGCATCAGGCAGCACGTTGCCCCCGCTAACATGGTGGCCCAGACCTTAGACAAACAGCCCAAATGGTTGAGTTGGCCCGGCACAACAAACCTAATGTCGTGGCGATAAGCTTGCCCATGCACGATGTTCTCGGCACTGGCCGCTATGGCTCGCGTGCCAATAACCACCCCTTTGGGCGCGCCCGTGGTGCCAGTAGTGAAAAGTACATCGGCCGAACCATCGGGAAAGCAAAACCCTTGCAAGGCTTTCTCCATCCGCACAATTTGTTCGGGCGTGGCGGCGGCAGGCAAAAGCACGGCCACTGCCCCCGCAACATGCACGGCAAAGTAGCTAATCAGGAAGTCGGCATCGCAACTTGCCCTAAGCACCACGCCTTTTCGCTGCATGCTTTGGTAGTGTTTGGCGCGCAACATCGTGCGTTGGCAAAGTTCTGCATAGGTAAGTTCTTCGCCATTCAGCATCATCGCCACCCTTTCGGGGGCGTTCTGTGCGTGCCCTTCTATGTGCTGTTCAATGCTAAGCATCGGCATTTTGCTTTCGTCTAACCATCTCGGCCAAAGTGTCTAGGCTCTTAAAGTTGGCTGGCGTGGCGTCCGTGGCATCCACTTCAATGCCAAAGTTGTCGGCCAAGAGCATCATAATCGTTGTTACGTCCAACGAATCCAGTTCGGCCATCAAGAACTGCGAGTCGAGATCTACCAGTGGTAGTGCCCCTTCAAGTATGTTTCTTATTTTCTCTTTCATTGCTTATTGGTGGTTTTGCATTTGTTGCTTGCACTTTGCATGTGGGCATAGCCGCTGTGTTAGCACCCTGCACAGAGTGCGTTCGGCACATTTTGCCCAACGTCCAAGCGAAGTAAAACACACACAAAATTAATAACAATCGCCCAAACAGCAAGCTTTTTGTAGGGAAAAACCTTAAAGGCTGTTCCTAACACATCTTGCTTTTGAGCATTTCTCAGCTTTAAAATAAGCAACGCGCGAGGTTACTTTACACATAGTTTCTCTGCAAATCGTGGCGTATTGTCAAGCAATTCTTCAATAAGTCAGAAAAGTTAGCCGCAATTTGCATCTAACCTACGCCATCCCGCAAAAGTTACATGGCCGCTAAGCAAGCCTTCGTTTATTAAAAATCGTTAAAGCCTTTATATATAATAAGGTGTATGCAAAAGTTTTATTTACTTTTGCGCGGCAAATGGCATGTGCGCCGTTGGGGTGTACGCCCCTTAGCCGCATGCACAGAACTTAAAATAACAACACCATGCAACAAAACTTAGTGATTGTAGAGAGCCCCGCAAAGG
>CAUPVH010000340.1:0-3146 GCA_963514635.1 uncultured Prevotella sp.
GTTTTGTCCTCATTTCACGATTTTTTGATTTTTGAGAGAGACGCATATCGGGGAATAGCCTGGCAAATATGGTGTTTTAAAGTCTCTGCGGATTGCAGCTGCATCCGTTTGGCTGTTGAAGACAGCTGTGCTGAGGGTTCACCTCCTTTTATATGTATGGTTTAATGATGAACAGCGAAAAGAAAATCATAGTAATACTGCCTCCTGAGTTCGAACTTTACAAGGCGATAGACAAGAACTTAAAGCACTTGGGCTATACTAAGGCCGTTGTGTTGGCGCCTAAGTTCAAACATACGTTTAAGACGCGGATGGCGAACTTCGTACTCAAACACATACTTGGCCGTAAAGAATATAAACGTCGCATTGCAGCCGCTTACTATTCTAAGCGGGTGGGACAGGTTATGCGCCGCTTGGCCACGAAGAGTTTTGACTATGCAATTGTAATGCGCCCCGACATGTTGGAGAAAGAAACACTTAATGAGGTGTTTCGTGTGGCCAACAAAACAACTGCTTACCAATGGGACGGCTTGGAACGGTTTCCACGAGTGTTCGAAGTCATTCCGCTTTTCGATCGTTTCTTTGTTTTCGACCCCAGCGACGCCCCGAAGTATAAGGCGAAATATCCCAACCTGCTGGCTTGTACCAATTTTTACTTTGATTTCCCCATGCCCGAAGTACAAGTAAATGCCAACGAGGTGATGTATGCCGGTGCATATCTGGAAGGTCGCGTAGGCTCGTTGCTTAAAATGGTTGATGAATTGCAAAAATACAATCTAACACTGAAAATCCATTTGGTGCTGGGATGGAAGTCGGTGCCTTTCGAACACCCCATAATAACCTTTTCTAAGAAAGGGGTGGGCTTTCTATCCTACTTGGAAACATCAAGAAAAGCGGGCATGATGCTCGACATTAAGGCGTGCGAGCACGATGGTTTGTCGTTCAGGGTGTTTGAGGCTTTGAGGTATAACAAAAAACTTATTACCGACAACAAGAGCGTGAGGTTGTACGACTTTTATCGGCCAGAGAACATCTTTGTGGTTGAAGAGGGGCGTTTCGACGGGCTAGCCGAATTTCTTGCAACGCCATATGCGCCACTCCCAGAAGATATAATACAAAAATATAGTTTCACAAACTGGTTGAGGTATGCCCTGGACATGCCTCCTTATCAGGCAACAGACAGTAAAATATGAAAGTTTCAGTTATCGTAACCTGTTACAATCAGGAGGCTTTTTTAAACGATTGTTTAGGAAGTGTGGTCAAACAGACTTATCCCGATTGGGAATGTATCATCGTTGACGATGGCTCTACCGACATTTCGGCACAGATTGCCAAAGGTTGGCAGGAGAAAGACGCGCGCTTTAAGTATGTGTATCAGGAGAATAAAGGCTGTAGTGGAGCACGAAATACGGGACTGGGTAAGGTCACGGGTGACTTTATCCAATTCTTAGACGGTGACGATATTTTGCAGCCCACAAAGTTAGAAGAGAGTATTAAGGCCTTTTTGCAGGAGAAATGCGATGTCGTTGTCACCAATTTTTCGGAAGAACATAATGGCGAGCAACGCCCACCCTTTTGTGATTTAGCGAAGTACGATTTTAATTATAAAAATCTGTTGTTGCAATGGGACATCGACTTTAACGTGCCACCCCATTGCTTTTGCTTCACGAAACATATACTGGAAGGTCTTACATTCAAGGAGTTTCTTAAAGCGAAGGAAGACTGGATAATGTGGTTGGAGGTGTTTAAGCGCAATCCCAAAGTGTGTTTTGTAAATCAACCACTGGTGATGTATAGAATACATGGGGGGAACATTACTCGTAACACTTCTCTGATGGAACAATATACTGAGGCAGCCTCTCTTTATATATTAAAGAACGAAGACACTTACTTCGAGGAATTTTACCAAAAGATGGTGAAACCTTATAAGGATAAGCTAGATAAGATATTGTCGCGACCGTGGTATAAGAAGGTGTTCTACGCCATCACGGGCAAGAAGTAGGGTTGGCAGAGGGCCTTTATCCCTCTCCTCTCCCACTCATGCGGGCTTGGGTTAAATACATTGTAATTCTTAATAATTATGAGACGTATATTATTTACCATGATTTTAGCATTGTTTGCCGCAATGCTTATGGCACAAGAACGACCACGCCGTGCCGTATATAACGAGTATGGTGGCGCATCGGGCATTATTGGCGGGAATTTCGATTCGCGCTTTTCGGCGAACAGCCATCTGGGTTATCGCCTGGGATTGGCCTTTAATGCAGGAAGAACATCTGAAAAAAGCGAAGACGGAGCTTCCGTTTATCAAGGTCCTGCGGCGGTGTTCGAAACTTATGGTCTGATTGGGGGTGCTAACCATAGCTTTGAATTGGGGGTGGGGATGATGCACGGCGTCTTTAAGCGCAGTTATGAATGGGATGCGTTGCCCTGTCCTGGTTGCTCGTACGACCCGCCCGAGAAGTGGGGCTATGGTTATTATGGCTTTGTGAATGTAGGCTATCGCTATCAGCCCGCCATAGGTTTCTTTCTCCGCACTGGTGTCAACCCAACGTTTGTTCCCGAAACCCATTATGGCATCTCTCGCTTCCTTGTGTATCCTTACTTGGGCTTAGGCTTTGCCTTTTAAGTAGCTGGCCTAGGTCTGCCAGAGTGCTCTGTTAGCTGCTAACCAAGAAAAAAGGATGCCTAGGTAACCTAGACATCCCCATGTGATAAGCCGCAGGCCCCATGTTGGCTGTGGCCATGAACGCGTGTAGGGGGCGTTATTTCTCTTCCAACATGGGCAGATACTTGCCGTAACCCTGCTTTTCCATATCTTCTTTGGGTATAAAGCGCAGTGACGCACTGTTGATGCAATAGCGCAATCCGCCCGTTTCCTTGGGTCCATCGTTAAACACATGACCTAGATGCGCATTGCCTTTGGCCGAACGAACCTCGGTGCGCAGCATGCCATGCGAACGGTCTTCGAGGTTGTTTAGCAGTCGGTTGTCGATGGGTTTGGAGAAAGCCGGCCATCCACAGCCCGAATCGAACTTGTCGGTAGAAAGGAAAAGCGGTTCGCCCGTGGTAACATCCACGTATATGCCGGGGCGAAACTCGTGGTCGTATTCGTTTGCGAAGGGACGTTCGGTGGCTGCGTTCTGTGT
>CAUPVH010000341.1:0-3121 GCA_963514635.1 uncultured Prevotella sp.
GGACATAAGCACATAAACAAAGCCGTTATAGGTGTTGAGAAGGAGTAAGTTGTACACATATTCTTCTCCTTAAAACGCAAAACAAACACATTAGCAGCCGCTTTGCATTTCGGGGAGAAAACTTTTTAGTAACTTTGCGGTTGATAAAACGTGGGAAAGGTGAAAGAGCTTTTAAAGGTGAAAGAGTGAAAGGGCTTTTAAAGGTGAAAGAGTGAAAAGGTGAAAAGATGGCTAACGCCCAATAAAGGTGAAAAGGTGAAAGGGTGAAAAAATGGCTAATGCCTTCAAGCCGAAATGTCTTCGGACACTTCACCCATAAGGACTTGAGCAGCTGAAACAAAGGAGTTTTTAAGTTCGTGATATATTGTTTGCGAGCTGCAAAAGAGCGTTCTTGACCATTCACAAACTCATTACCCACATCCTTAGAGCCTAAACTCATAAACTTACAAGCTCATAAACTTACCAACTTCATAATAAGAATAAATAAATAAAACAAGATGGAATATAATTTTAGGGAAATAGAAAAGAAGTGGCAAAAGCGATGGGAGGAACAACAAACCTATCGTGTTGTAGAAGACAACAGCAAAAAGAAGTTCTATGTCCTCAACTTGTCCCCCTCCCCTTCGGGGGCTGGGCTGCGGGGGGGCCCCCCCTTGGGTTATATCGCCTCTGACATATATGCCCGCCATAAGCGACTGGAAGGCTACAATGTGCTTAACCCTATGGGCTATGATGCCTACGGATTGCCGGCCGAACAGTATGCCATACAGACGGGACAACACCCTGCCGTGACCACCGAAACCAATATTGCGCGTTATCGTGAGCAGTTAGACCGCATCGGTTTCTCGTTCGACTGGAGCCGCGAGGTGCGTACCTGCGACCCTACATATTATAAATGGACGCAGTGGGCATTTCAAAAGATGTTCGATTCGTATTACGACAACGACCAACAACGCGCTTTGCCCATCGTCCAACTTGAAGAACGATTGGACAAACAGGGTACGGAAGGGCTGAATGCTGCTTGTAGCGAAGAACTGAACATCACGGCCGAGGCGTGGAAAGCTATGGACGAGCACGCCCGACAGGCCACGCTGATGAACTATCGCATTGCTTATCTGGGCGAAACGATGGTGAACTGGTGTGCCGAACTGGGCACGGTGCTGGCCAACGACGAAGTGGTAGACGGCGTTAGTGTGCGTGGCGGCTACCCCGTTGTGCAAAAAAAGATGCGCCAATGGTGCCTTCGCGTTAGTGCGTATGCACAGCGTTTGCTGGAAGGACTGGACAAAGTGGACTGGACCGACTCGCTAAAAGAAACGCAACGCAACTGGATTGGTCGCTCGGAAGGGGCCGAAGTGGAGTTTGCCGTGAAAGACAGCAACGAACGTTTCACCATCTTTACCACTCGCGCCGACACCATTTTCGGCGTTACTTTCATGGTGCTGGCTCCCGAAAGCGAATTGGTAGACCGCCTTACCACACCCGAACAACGCGCCGAAGTGCAGGCTTACGTGGAGGCAACGAAGAAAAGAACCGAACGCGAACGTATTGCCGACCGCAAGGTTAGCGGCGTTTTCACAGGCGCTTACGCCATAAACCCACTCACAGGTGGGGCCGTTCCCATCTGGGTAAGCGATTATGTGCTGGCCGGTTACGGCACGGGCGCCATCATGGCCGTACCTGCACACGACAGTCGCGACTACGCTTTTGCTCGCCATTTCAAGCTGCCCATCGTGCCGCTTATCGAAGGGGCCGACATTTCGGAGCAGAGTTTCGATGCCAAAGAGGGCATCGTGATTAACTCGCCCGCCACAAACAACGCCGCCAACGATGGCCAAACGCAAGGTTTGGTGTTAAACGGACTGACCGTTACGGAGGCTATCGCCAAGACCAAAGAATATGTTTCGCGCCACAACTTGGGTCGCATTAAGGTGAATTATCGCCTTCGCGATGCCACGTTCTCGCGCCAACGCTATTGGGGAGAGCCGTTTCCCGTGTATTATAAGGGCGACATGCCCTACATGATTCCACAAGAATGCCTGCCGCTTGAATTGCCTGAGGTGGACAATTACCAACCTACGGCAACGGGCGAACCGCCATTGGGCAACGCCAAAGCATGGGCGTGGGACGAGAAAGCACGCCAAGTGGTAGACAAGAGCCTGATAGACGGGGTGCAAGTGTTCCCCTTAGAGCTGAACACCATGCCTGGCTTCGCCGGCTCTTCGGCCTATTTCTTGCGCTATATGGACCCGCACAACAACGATGCGTTGGTGAGCAACGCGGCCGTTAGCTACTGGCAGAACGTGGATCTCTATGTGGGCGGAACGGAACATGCCACAGGACACCTTATATATAGCAGGTTCTGGAACAAGTTTCTCTTCGACTTGGGCGTGGCCGTAAACGATGAGCCGTTCCAAAAGTTGGTTAATCAGGGTATGATTCAAGGCCGAAGTAACTTTGTTTATCGTGTGCAAAGGGCCGAAGGCGAAGGCAATAAGGCACCGCTCTTCGTGTCGTTGGGACTGAAAGACCAATACGAGGTTACGCCCATACACGTGGATGTGAACATCGTTCATGGCGACGTGCTGGACATTGAGGCCTTCCGCGCATGGCGACCCGAATATAAGGATGCCGAATTTGTGCTTGAAAACGACAAGTATGTGTGCGGTTGGGCCGTCGAAAAGATGTCGAAGAGTATGTACAACGTGGTAAACCCCGACCTCATCGTTGAGAACTACGGGGCCGATACGCTGCGTCTTTACGAGATGTTCCTTGGTCCGGTGGAGCAAAGTAAGCCGTGGGACACCAACGGAATTGATGGTTGTCACCGCTTTTTGAAGAAGTGCTGGGGCCTGTCCTACAACCTGCGCACGGGCGAGTTTATGCCGAACGATGCCGAGGCAACGGCAGAACAGCTTAAATCTGTTCACAAATTGTTGAAGAAAGTGTCGGCCGACATCCCCGCCTTCTCGTATAACACGGCCGTGGCAGCCTTTATGATATGCGTAAACGAACTGTCGCAAGCCCATTGCACCAATAAAGCGCTGCTCTCGAAGTTGGTGGTTGCCCTCGCACCTTTCGCTCCGCACATCGCCGAAGAGCTGTGGGCGGCTCTGGGTAA
>CAUPVH010000342.1:0-3112 GCA_963514635.1 uncultured Prevotella sp.
TGCCTCTTCGGGCGTGAGGTCTACTTCGTCGGCAAAGCCTTTGTCCAGTTGAATTAAGCCGATAATACCATAATTCACCAATGCGATAAACTCTGGTCTGATGCCTTCGTTCACCATTGCCGTTCGTTTTATTTCGAGCGAGCGTATGCGTTTGGCCTTGATAAAGAGCTGGTCGGTAAGCGATGTGGCCCTAAGAATGCGCCACGATGCGCCATAGTCGTGCAACTTTCTTTCAAAAAGGTCTGCACACTCTTTAAGCGTTTCCTCAAACTGTTTCTCTGTCGTTGTTTGTTCTGCCATCGTTCTAGTTCTTTTGGGGCCTCGGAGAGGTGAGGTAAGGCGCATCGGTAGTGCAATATAAGCTTGCTTTTACGTTGCCGAGTGCAGCCTAATTTCTGCAAAATTAGTGCCAACGAGCGCAATGAAAGCTTGCTTTTATATTGCCGAGTGCAGCCTAATTTCTGCAAAATTACACATTATTCAGCAAACGGCAAAAGAAAAGGCACGAGTTGTCGTGCCGCGCGCGCCAATCATTGCGCCTGCTTTTTCTGGATGGCCTTCACCATTTGGCAAAGAGCCTCGTATCGAATTTTAAGCGAATCGCGCCTAACCAAAAGCTCTGCCTTACGCTGTGAGGTAAGCTTTCCTTGTTTCAGTTCCTGCTCTTTAACTTGCAAAGCCGAGTCGGTGCGTGCAATGTCGGCTTGTGCCAACTTCAACGATGCCGTTTGCCAAAGCCCCAATGCCGTTTTTCGTGCATTGATGGCACGCGGAAAGCGGTCGCGCAACACGCCGATTGAGTCGAGTACGTCTTGATAACGCTCTGCCTTATACAAGCTGTCTATCTTGGCGAGCAGCGGTGCAGCCTTCTCGTCTTCGCTCATTTCGCAGCTAACGGTTAAGGCAAACAGAGCCAAAAGAAAAAGTATCTTATTCATACGTTGAGTTTGTGAGTTGTTGAGTCTTTGAGTTTATGAGTTATGGGTGTAGAGCCTATAAACTATTGGGCATTGAGAATCCGAGCTGTCGACACCGTAAATGGAGGTCGATGCAGAATATCAACAACGTGTCCTTCATCTTACACATGGCGAAACACCACTTCCTCTTGCATAGATGCACCATAATGGACAAAAGTAACAATAAAAAACGAAACTGCCGAACTATCTGCATGTATTTTAAGGCTTATTCGATAAAATGCACTTCATTTTGTGTTCAGGCGCATCGCCGTCGCCTTACAATTGGCCTTATACCCAACATCTGCCTGCTTACACGTCTAAAAACGCGTTTGCAACGGGCTACTATCAACTTTTATGTGTAACTTTGTACCCACAAAAAGACTTGTATTTAGAATGAAGATATTATCCGATGCCCAACTGGCAGAACTCCTAGACCAAGACATTTTCCACAAAATAGGCGACGCGGCAGATGCCCTTGGCGTGCCTTGCTATGTGGTGGGAGGCTATGTTCGCGACCTTTTCTTGGAACGAACGTCTAACGACATCGACGTGGTTGTGGTGAGAAGTGGCATACAAGTGGCCGATGCTCTGCGCAAAAGCCTTGGAAAGAAGGCGCACATATCGGTGTTTCGCAATTTCGGCACGGCCCAAGTGAAGTTTCGCGGTTACGAAATTGAGTTCGTTGGAGCGCGAAAAGAAAGTTACAGTCACGACTCGCGTAAGCCTATCGTGGAGAACGGAACGCTGGAAGACGACCAAAACCGCCGCGACTTTACCATCAACGCTATGGCCGTTTGCCTTAACGCCGATAAGTTCGGACAGCTTGTCGACCCTTTCGACGGCCTTTACGACCTCGAAGACGGCATCATTCGCACGCCGCTCGACCCCGACATCACTTTCTCTGACGACCCTCTGCGCATGCTGCGATGCGTGAGATTTGCCACCCAACTGCGCTTTTTCATCGAAGACGAAACGTTCGATGCACTTACACGTAATGCCGAACGCATTAAGATTGTTAGCGGAGAGCGCATTGCCGACGAACTAAACAAGATAATGATGACACAACAGCCTAGTCGCGGGTTTGTGGAATTGCACCGCTGCGGCCTGCTGCAACTCATCCTTCCTGAACTAACTAGGCTCGATAATGTGGAAACACGCAATGGGCGTGCGCACAAAAACAACTTCTATCACACGTTGGAGGTGCTTGACAACATTTGCCGTTACACCGACAACTTGTGGCTGAGATGGGCTGCCTTGTTGCACGATGTGGGCAAAGCGAAGACAAAACGTTGGGACCCAGCAGCGGGATGGACTTTCCACAACCACAATTTCATTGGCGCAAAGATGGTGCCCGACTTGTTTAGGCGCATGAAACTGCCCCTCGACTCGAAAATGAAGTACGTGCAAAAGCTTGTAGACCTGCACATGCGACCCATCGTTATTGCCGAAGACAGCGTTACGGACAGTGCCGTTAGGCGACTGATGAACGATGCAGGCGACGACACTGACGACTTGATGACGCTTTGTGAGGCCGACATAACGAGCAAAAATCACATTAAGAAACAACGTTTCCTAGATAATTTCCGCATTGTGCGCGAAAAGTTGGCCGACTTGAAAGAACGTGATTACAAACGTTTGTTACAGCCGGTGATTGATGGAAACGAGATAATGGAGTTGTTTCATCTTGGTCCTAGCCGCGAGGTGGGCACGCTGAAACAAACGCTTAAAGATGCGGTGCTAGACAACCGTGTGCCCAACGAGCGCGAACCGCTGATGCAATTGCTGATGCAGAAGGCTAAGCAAATGGGCTTGGAAACGGGGCGGTAACGGCAGATGTTGCGCCGATAGTTAGCATGTCTGATTGAAAAAGATGGATTGTGCGGTGTTTAGATTGCTTTATGCAGCCGCCAATTCATCTTTTTCTGTATCGTGTATAGCCTCTTTAAGCCACATCTTTGCATAACTGGCGCAGTCCGTTATACAGAGGCGAAAAGATGAAAGGGCAAAAGAATTTAAGGATGAAAGGCTGAAAAGGTGAAAGAGTGAAAGGGTGAAAGGGTGAAAAGATGGCTTTGCCTATAATCTTGTCCACCAGTTAACTTGCCAACAGTTTTTCTCGTTAACCGATCAAATCCTCTTTTCGCCCTCTCTTATTT
>CAUPVH010000343.1:0-3111 GCA_963514635.1 uncultured Prevotella sp.
ATGTTATCGGCCACGGCTTTGGCATACCATAGCACAGCCCCTTGCACGTTGGGTAGGTTTCGGCGCAGCTTAAACTTGGCCTCCATCTGGTTGGTTTTGGGGTTGTTTAGGTCGGGTTCCTTCACCGTTCGCTCCACGCTTTCACCGATATAAAGCGGTCTGTTGCCTGCATACTTGTTCCACCAGATGGCAAGTGTTTGGTAATCGGCAGTGGGATGACCTATTTTCCAATACAACTGGGGCACACAATAGTCCACCCATCCGTTGTTAACCCATAGCAGAACGTCTGCGTAAAGATCGTCGTAGTTTTGCAACCCGGATGTTGCACTGCCGTTAACAGGGTCTGATTTCTTGTTGCGGTAGATGCCAAAGGGCGACACACCGAACTTCACCCACGGCTTGCGATCTTTAATGGTTTGGCCCAAGCGTTGTACAAAGGCGTTCACATTGTTTCTGCGCCAATCGTTCTTGTTGGTTATTCCGCCGTTATAGCGCATAAATTCCTTGTCGTCGGCAATGGTTTGGCCGGCGGCAGGGTAAGGGTAAAAGTAGTCGTCGATGTGTATTCCGTCTACATCATAGCGCGTAACGATGTCGTCTACCACGCGACAGATGTACTCGCGGTTTTCAGGCAAACCTGGGTTAAGTATCAACTGACCGTTGTAGGGGAACACCCTATTGGGATATAGCGATGCAACGTGGTTGCGCGCTAAGGCTGTTGTGCCAGCCGTCTTTGCGCGATAGGGGTTAATCCAGGCGTGAAGTTCCATGCCACGGCGATGACATTGAGTAATCATCCATCTGAGTGGGTCCCAATAAGGCATGGGAGCTTTCCCTTGAACACCCGTTAGGAAACGGCTCCACGGCTCGATTTTGCTTTCATAGAGGGCGTCGCACTCAGGCCGAACCTGAAAGATGATGGCGTTAACTCCATCGCGTTGCAGTTCGTCGAGTTGCTGCCTAAGCGTCTGTTGCATGGCGGCGGTGCTCATTCCTGCGAACTGTCCGTTTACCGTTTGTATCCATGCTCCCCTAAATTCTCGTTTGCTGTGGAGCGAAGCGGCACTAAGTTGGGGCGCGCCTGCAAACAACATGGTAGCCAAAAGCGTGGCTATCATCATTAGTCTTTTCATTTCCTGTTATTGTTTTCGTGCAAAATTAGTCAAAACACATGTAATAACCGCCGTTTGAGATATAATAATATTTAAGTTGGAGAGTTATTAAGTTGGCAAGTTTATGAGTTCGCGAGTTTTAGAACATTATTGTATGCTACCAACTGGCAAACGCTTACAAGCTTGTAACCTTGGAAAAGTTCAGGAGTGGAAAACTCACTGGCGTTACGAAATAACGGCAAAAGCTGCGATGTGATGGCGGAAGGCTCTTAGCCGAATGAAAGTTTGTTAAGTTTGTTTCGCAGTTCTTCGGCTTTCGAACGTACGATACTTAGCTTTATCTCGCAGGTATTTTCAAAGTTGGTGGCAAGGATTCTTGCCTCCGACTCTTTCACCACACGCATCACGCCATTCATCATTACATAGGGAAAGGCGAACGAAACCGTTTCTTCTACCAGCCTACTTACCATTGGGGCGTTGTCGATTGCCAAGGCTGCGGCAGTGCGGTAGGCCACAATTAATCCGCCCGTACCAAGGTTTACACCGCCATAATAGCGAACCACCACCACGAGGATGTTGGTTAGTTCGTGGCTGTTAATCTGCCCAAGGATGGGTTTTCCTGCCGTGCTGCTGGGCTCGCCGTCATCGTTAGCCCTAAAATCTTGCCGTTCGGGCCCTAACATATAGGCATAACAGACGTGCCGCGCATCATAATGTTGCTTGCGATAGTTGGCCAGCAAGTCTTTTATTTGCTCAAGCGATTCAACAGGGTGGGCATACGCCAAAAACTTACTTCGTTTCTCGGTGTAAACGCCCTGCCCTATGCCGTCAATGGTTTTGTATTCGTCGTTCATCCTTTCTATATATAAAATAGGTGTACGCCATGCTGAAAGCTGTGGCCTATTGCAAAGTTAACACAAAAAGAACGATAAGGCGAAAGAAACGGTTAGTTTCTCGTTCCGCAAGAAGTACGCTTCGTTGGCATAACAAAATTAAAGCAAGGTAAGCATGGCTTATTTGGCTTAACGTTTAGGCGGTTAAGGGTGGGCGTAAGCGGTTAAGGAAGCGAACTTAGTTGCGAAAGGTAAGTTTTCGTTGGTGTAGGATAGCTGGTTAACAAGTGAAACTTGTGGCACTTATAAAACAGGAGAGCTTGCAAACCAGCAAGCCCAGTGGCCTTATGATGGACAAACGAGGCTTGGCTGACCTAAAACCAAGCTCCCAAAATAGCAATAAAAAAAGCCGCGGGCTGCTTTCTGCGCACAATAGCGCACTCTAAAAGCATGCCCGACGGCCTTGATATGGGGGGTATGTTAATCGCTCAACTTGTGTATTACAAGCCCCGAACGCAGTTTTGGTTCGAACCAAGTGGCCTTCGGTGGCATAATCTTTCCGCTGTCGGCGATGTCCATAATCTGTTGCATCGACACGGGATAGAGGGCCAAAGCCATCTTCATTTCACCGCTGTCTACGCGCTCTTTCAGTTCGCTTAGGCCACGAATGCCACCCACGAAGTCGATACGCTTATCGGTGCGAAGGTCTTTGATGCCCAAAATCTCATCGAGAATGAGTCGGCTAGATATGTCAACGTCAAGCACGCCGATGGGATCGGCATCATTGTAAGTGCCCTTCTTGGCCGTAAGGCTGTACCATTCGCCGTCAAGATAGAGCGAGAAGTTGTGCAGCGCCGTGGGGCGATACATCTCTTTGCCCATCCTTTGTACGTCGAAATTCTTTTCCAGTTTCTCCAAGAACTGGGCAGAAGTAAGTCCGTTGAGGTCTTTCACCACGCGGTTATAGTCTAAGATGGTGAGTTGCGATGCTTGGAAACAAACAGCCATGAAGTAATTATACTCCTCGTCGCCCTTGTGGTTGGGGTTGTTTTTGGCCTTTTCGGCACCAACCAATGCGGCAGCGGCCGAGCGATGGTGACCATCGGCGATGTAAAGGGCAGGCATTTTAGCAAACTCCTTTGTGATAACGTCGATGTCGTTAGCGT
>CAUPVH010000344.1:0-3101 GCA_963514635.1 uncultured Prevotella sp.
GGAGTGCAGCTGTTGTGGGTGTAGTTTGCCCAAAGTGGTTGAGGCGGCCCTAGTGACGTGGCCTGCCTTTGAGGACGGCGCGTCATTAGAAAACAAGAAAGAACACAGTCAAAAAGACGATAAATAATGTTGTAGACAGATTTAAATCCGAGCAGTGATAGTAGATGTTCGACTTTTACGCATTTGATTAATAGGTATGTAGATTGTTAGGATAACATGCTGCTTATGATGTGAGGCCACATTCCGCGATAAGGTTGGGATGTGGCCTTCCGCATTGCATAAGCGAACGGCTCGCGTACTTTAACCCTAATCGCCTTGCCACTGCTTATATGCCCCCATCCTGCGGAAAAACAACTCTCGCGAGAATTGATTTGGCGTATAGGTCATTTTGTAGGCTGTTTGATACAAGATGTTGCTCTACAGGTCTGATTTTTTTCGGTGGTGCTAGGCGATTGGTGGATGAAAAGGGCACTCACGAGGTTGAAGTCAGTGCTAAAAATGACAAGTTTCAGTTGGCAAGTTGACAAGAAGATGATAATAAAACGCCCCCAACCTTCGTTTTGAAAGTTGGGGGTAGCTTTTTATCTCACTATAAAGAATGGTTATTGGGTTGCATGCTGGTACATGCCGTTGCTACGGTTTCCATATCCCGTATGCACTTCATACCTTGCGACATACAAGTTGAACCCTTGTGGCACCAGAGACGAACCATGTGCACGTGGCGTAGAGCTCCAAATATAGCCTCGTTCGCCTATTCTGTATAGTCTGCCTGTATCGTAATAGCCCGTGGTAGGCAAGAAGAAGTAGCCGTTTGTGGGCCTAGGCCTGTGAGGGATAACATTGTTGTTGGTGTAAATGAAGAAACCAAAGTTGTTGTAAGGCGCATGTGCCGTGAAGTCGATGCCCTTTGGCGACATGCGTCTCATGTAGTCTCTCGTGGTTTTTTGTGTTGCAGCGATAACATCGAGGTTTCTCAGCCACATACCTCCTTCATATAGGTGGCCCATGATAGTCCACATGGAAGGGTCCCAATGGGCAACGCCATGATAGGCCAGCCACATCAGCTCGTTAGCGTTGAGGTTGTTCATAGCCACGCGCGAGGCCTTACCTGGGTGGGCAACAGTGTTGTACCATCTTGAGTCGGTTGCAACTTTCGCATAGCTGTCACCGTACTTTTTATTTAGATAAGGCTGTTTCGTTGCGCCTTTCCAATAATGCTCGCCAGGCTGCGCATCCCACATGTAATATTGGTCGCTAGCATAATAGCGCACATCAAGGTCGGGTGAAAAACGTTTGTTCTTTCCCGATTTTAAGATAACGTGGCCAAGTTTCGTAACCACCGTTCCGCGAACTTTCGTCTCTTGGTCGTACAATGTGTACTCAATGGTGAAGTTGGTGTACTCGCCAGGAGCAACAACCATGATGCCCGCGTTGGTTTGTGGGGTTGATGTCGTAGGTATCGTAAACCCTTCGTTGCCTCCACCGTTCAGTGTTAACGTGATGCTTCGGTTGCTTGGTCCTGTTATGGGACGTGAGTCAAGGTCTAAACCGTTGTCATCAATGTCGTATGTACCTGCAATGGCTTGGTCGGCCGACACCTTTATCTGAGTTATCTTTACTGAGGGTGCAAAGCCCTTGCTGAAGAATGGTGTGAAAGTGAGGTATGATGCACAGTGCCTAAGGCTGAAGTTGTAATTGCCATCCGCGCCCCTAGTAAAAGAACCCACGCCGCAGTCGCCATCGGTCTTGATATGCTCGCCCTTGTTTGGCTTGGCTTGGTTTTGCGTTGCCTTGATGGTAACATTGTCTACAACGGGTGTGGGGTAGCCAGTGTATCTTACAGGATACGAGGCCTTGTTGAGGGTGTTGGGAAAGACGAATTTGGCATCGCGAACCTTGTCGTCGCCAGAAGCGTTCAGCTGATCATCGATGTTATCCCCTGAGTTCTGTACAAATTCGGGTGTTCCGCCTATGTCGTGTAGCCAAACTTTGTCGCCCTTTGTCCAATAGAATGCGAGTTTTGTTGTCTCGTATTCGGCAGTGGTGCGTGTCGCAGTTGGTTCCACGTAGGTTGCAACGGTAAGCCCTGTTAAATCATTTGATTTGTCTTCTTGCGTGTCTAGAATTGGATTCTCGTTGTTACAACCAACCAACGAGACTGCTGCAATGGCAGACAACGCGATAATGTATATGCGTTTCATTGCTATCTCTAAAATATTGTTTTTATCTATAATACTTTTGTTGATTTACATGAAAGCTTTGTGGTAGTAAATAAAGTCTTTACTTTGAAGAAACTGATTCCTTAGTTAAGGTTTATCGTCTGGTGCAGGGATGTGTCCGCCGTTGCCTCCATTCTGGCCCCCGTTGTCTTCGTCGTCTTCGGCATCTTCGTGTCCACCGTTGTCTCCATTTTGGCCGCCTGTCTGTCCTGCTAAATGTGATTCTACTTCAATGTTTACAACATAACTTTCTGGCTTGCTGTAAGCCAAGTTACTAACTCTAAATTTTTTCATCTTTTTGCGAAATTTAAATTTATAATACCTTACTGAGAATTAAACCAAATCAACATAATAAGTATTGGCCTGTAGCCAATTGTACATTTATAGTCAAACAGAATTGCTTTTGGAAAATAGTTGTTAGAAGCGTGTAGATCGTGCATAGCATGGCATCAATACACCCTTACGCAAAGTGGAAAGAACACTTTCTTGTTTGCTTACGATGCTGCTATGGCTTTCCAAAACCATTTCTGTTTGACTATAATTAATAGTTGTTTGTCACGTTTATGCACGTGCTTAAGAGGTAACATCGTTAAAGAATGATTATTTTTCTCGTCAACGAAGTTGTTTGTTATCTGCGCGAAATCCTATTAGGATGCTGTTTTAAGCGTTGTCTCACGCGCGCATCGGTGAACGATGACGGCAATTTTATCCTTAAATACGTTGGTGCAAATTTACGTTGTTTCTTATTGTTTGGCAAATGTTTCCTTGTGTTAAATTGACTTAATACCCTTTGTAATATGCTGGTTTGTAGGTAATTGTATTTTTTACAGCACATTTTACCGCCATATAAATTAAATAAACATAACGTCTGTGTTCGTACAC
>CAUPVH010000345.1:0-3087 GCA_963514635.1 uncultured Prevotella sp.
AAGAATTGGCCACCTTCCTTATTGTGAAATATAACGATATGGCTGTAAAACCCACCGATGGCCGCAGTTTCAAGCGCAACAAAGAAGGTCTTGGTGCAAAGGTTCAACGCCCTGGCTATCCTGAGTCTTTTGCTCGTAAGCTGGTAAAGGAAACGGGCGACTGGTATGTTGTGCCCGAAGAAAAGAAAAAGTAAGATGCTAAATATTGGGCGTTAAAGGCACAAGCGCATTGTGAACGCTGTGTAACTACAAGCTAAGTCTTAGCCGCTGAATTGCCTTTAACCGAACACGAAAGCCCCACTGCATGGCCTTATCATTTGGTCGGCAGCGGGGCTTTTCTTTGTCTTCACTCACGTTGATATAAGCAGAGCCAATAGAACTTAGCTTATAGACGAAAGAAATTTGTTTTGGCACGTTGGTTGTACACCGCCGTTTCGTTGTCAATCTGTTAGTGAAAACTATCTGTATGGCGGCTACAAACACGCTTGTACTCACACTACAAGCGGCTTGTAGTGCGAGTACAAGTGTCTTGTAGTGTCCGTACAAGTGTCTTGTAGTGTCAATACAAGCCCCTTTGTAGTGTCAGTACAAGGGGCTTACAAGTTGGTGTTCCAAAGTTTATTCTTGGCGTATTTGGCCTATTTGGTATAGAAATCAATAAACCTTGTTAGGGCTTGCGTACACACGGGGCAGAACTCTGGAAACTCGTTTGTGCGCATCCTGCAATCTTGATAGCCACGATAAACACCTTTTAGGCTATATCCTGCACCTTCGTAAGCACCAACTGTTTTCTTATTCTTCTCGGTTGCAGGTGTTGGTATCGGTGTATTCTTCTTAACGAGGTTTTCCCATTTCCCCTTGAAGTCCACTAATGTAGTGAGGTTTTCTTCCCAAGGTTCGATGTCGTGTGGGTACATTGAAATGCTTTCGGCCTCGTAGGCATATTCGTCGCCTAGTCCTGCAAAGCTATGTCCAAACTCATGTACGACCACTGGCTTGAACTTCTCGTGGTGGGTCATCGACAGGTTATAAGAGTTTAGTATGCCACCGCCGCCATACTTTTCGGTGTTCACCAGCACGATAATATGTTCGTATGGCGTGCCGGCCAACCAGTCGTGCAGTTCAAATAGGTTCAGCGTGGTAAGGTAACGATCGCTATAAAACGTATCGAAGTGCGAGTGCAACGCCGTATTTTTCCATATTCCCTTGGAGGGTTCGCTCGTTCCACTCTCCTTTGAGGGCGATTTCACGGCCACAATGTTAAATCGGTTGCGTGTAGACTTAAATGGTTCGTGGGCAAACAGAGCCTCGGTAGCCTCCTTAGCATCTTTTAAAAACACGTCCATTTCTGCATCAGTGTAGCCTTCTGCAACGTAGGCGATGTGGATGCAATGGTTCGGGTCGGCTGCCTTCTGAATCGTTTCGTAAGGCGTAACGGATGTTTCGCCTATTTTTCTAATCAGGATGTCCTTTGGAGCCACCGTGTGCGTTAGGCTAGCCACCACCTGTCGGCGGTTGTTTCGCAGGTCGATGGTAATCTCCACCGTGTCTTTTGGCATTGGAACGAGGAACACATTCTCGAAAGACTTGGACGACGACTTGGCCTCGTCGTAGGTAAGCCATTCTTGAAACAGCGTTGAGAAAGAGTTGCGGTAAATCACTTGCTTGTCTTTCTTCCGCCTAACAGTAATCTGTCCGTTGCCTTCAACAGGTATTTCTGCAAGCCTTTGCCGTTTGCCGTACCATCCAGGCATGACGTTTAGCTTGGCCACAGAAATCTCTTGTTTGTTTACATTCCCGGCAAAGGTGTAGTCAATGCGCAGGGTTCGGTTGTCAAACTCGTCGTCGAATCGTTGCGACCACGCAGTCAACGTACTCGCCAAAGCGAGAATTGATAGTAGTAGTGTCCTCATTTTATAGTATGATGTTAAACGATAATAATAGTCTAGAATTGTTAGATGTAGGCAGGTTGCCGCGTGGTATGGCTGCTTGGTGGCGTTTGCGGTTCGGTACAAATGCGCAACGTGTGCCCTGCGGTATCGCTATTCGCGGTTAATTGTGCGCTTACGCCCGCTATGGGGCGTAAGCTGTTGGCCTTTTTGGGCGCATTGTGCGGGCGTTTTTTTAATAAACCCTCAACACGGCACCAACCTTTATCTGGTAATCTTCGGACAAGTCGTTCATCTTATACAGACTCTTCACGCGAATGCCGTACTTCTGTGCGATGTCGTACATGCTCTCGCCAGGTTTAACCACGTGTGGCTTGTCCTTAAATTGTTTCTCTGCATGCTTGCGTTTCTTTTTTAGGTAGATGATGTCGCCCTCGGCTAGCACGTCATTCTTAGAACGTTCGTTCGCCTTAGCAAGCGACCTGGCCGACAGTTCCAGTTCTTCGGCCAGCGACTTAAAGGTATCTCCTCGCCTTGCTCGGAGATAGTAGTTGTCGTTGTATTTGTATATCGGGTGCAGGCGTATGTTGCTGCTGCCGGGCTGATAGTTGCCTGCATGTTTGGTAAAGAACTTGTCGTAATCTTTTGCCGAATCGTACAGGTATAGCTTATATAGCTCAATTACATTAATCAGTTTCGTTGCATAACCAGGGTCGGTTGCATATCCGCATGCCTTTAATCCCTTGGCCCATCCGCGATAGTCGTTGGCCGCGAGCGCAAAAAGCGACCTGTAACGGCTTCGTTTTAAGAATTGGCTGTGGTCTTCGTAGCTTTCTTTTGCGTTCTTGTATGCCCTAAAACATTCGTTCTTGGCATCGTCGTCGTGGTAAGTCTTACGTCCCGTCCAGTCGTGACATTTTATTCCAAAGTGGTTGTTGCCCTTTTTTACCAGCGCACTCTGTCCTGCGCCGCTCTCCAATAGCCCTTGTGCCAACGTGATACTGGCGGGAATACGATGTTTGAGCATCTCTTCGATAGCCAAATCCTTGTATTGGCTGATGTAAGTTTGGTACACCGAATTCCACCGCAGCTGTGCAGAAACGGGTAGAACAAGTGCTATTGTGGTAAGCAGAACAACTATTTTCTTCATATAAAACTGATTTTAAGCACAAAAGTAATGATTATTATTGTAACTTCG
>CAUPVH010000346.1:0-3077 GCA_963514635.1 uncultured Prevotella sp.
CTTGTTAACTAACCCCCTAATATTTTGCCGTATCAATAGAAATTAGTAACTTTGCACTTTAATAACATAAAGCTAATTTAGCGTGAAAATAAAGGAAGTGCTACGTGCCCTTGAACAATTCGCGCCCCTGCCCCTGCAAGAAGGATTTGATAATGCCGGCTTGCAGGTTGGATTGACAGAGGCGGAAGTATCAGGGGCTTTATTGTGTCTTGACGTGACTGAAAAAATTGTGGATGAGGCTGTGGCCAAGGGCTGCAACTTGATTGTTGCACACCATCCGCTTATTTTTCGTAAGCTGGCACAAGTGTCGGACGCCAATGCCGTTCAGCGAACGGTGATGAAGGCTATAAAGAACGACATTACCATTGCTGCCTTACACACCAACATTGACAATGCACGAGGCGGCGTGAACTTTAAAATTGCCGAGAAGATGGGACTGCTAAATGCAGACTTTTTCGGGGCGCGAAAGTGTGTAGAGACCCTTAACGAGAAGGGCGAAAGCGTTAGTGTTGAAGGCGCATCGGGCGTGATGGGCGTGTTTGAGCAGCCTTTGGCAGCCGACGATTTCGTGATTTTGCTTAAAAAAACGTTCGATGTGGAGTGCGTGATGTGCAACCAGTTGTTGCGCCGGCCTATCAGTAAGGTGGCCATTTGCGGCGGTTCTGGGGCTTTTTTGTTGCCCGACGCCATCGCAGCAGGGGCAGATGCCTTTGTGACGGGCGAGATGCACTATCACGATTACTTTGATCATGAACAGGAAATACAAATTGCCGTGATTGGACATTACCAGAGCGAGCAGTTTACCAACGAGATATTTAAAACAATAATCGAGGAAAGGTGCAAGGGCGTGAAGTGCATTCTGACGCAGACCAACACCAATCCCATCATCTATTTATAAGTTATGGCAAAGAAAGAAATTACCGAACTGTCGGTGGAAGAGAAACTTAAAGCGCTCTACCAGTTGCAAACAACGCTCTCGGCAATTGATGAGAAACGTGCGCTGAGGGGCGAATTGCCCTTGGAAGTGCAGGACTTGGAAGACGAGATTGAAGGTTTGAATATACGCGAAGACAAAATTCGCAGGGAAATTGACGACTTTTCTAGGGCTATTTCGCAGAAAAGGGCTGAAATAGCTGAGGCTGAGGCTAGCGTGGAACGCTATAACAGACAGCTTGACGAGGTGAAGAACAACCGCGAGTATGACACGCTGAGCAAGGAAATTGAGTTCCAAACGCTTGAAATAGAGTTGTGCAACAAGAAAATAAAGGAAGCACTGGTAAAGATTGACGAGTGCGAACGCGAACTGAGCGTTACGGGACAACAAATATATGACCGCGAACGCGACTTGCACCAAAAGCGTAATGAGCTGGACGAAATTATGCTCGAAACGAAAGAAGAGGAAGAAAAACTGCGCGATAGGGCACGTGATTTGGAAACGAAAATTGAGCCGCGACTGCTGAGCAGCTTCAAACGTATTCGGAAAAACGCACGCAACGGACTAGGTATTGTGTATGTTCAACGTGACGCTTGTGGCGGATGTTTCAACAAAATACCGCCACAGAGACAGCTAGACGTGAAGATGCACAAGAAGGTTATCGTTTGCGAGTATTGCGGACGCATCATCGTAGACCCTGAATTGGCGGGCGTTAAGAACGATAAGTCGGCTGCAGCCGAGAAACCTAAGCGCAAACGCGCCATCCGCAAGACGAAGGAAGAGGCGGAATAAGCGCGGGGAAGTGAGGACTTGCGCATGAGGATCTTATCGTGAAAGCTTGGTTGTCTAGGTGTTAGAATGTTCTTACTAGGCATTAGCGTATTTTGATTTAGTCTGCCGGCGCGTTAAAAACAAGTCGATTCCACGCATTTCTGCATCATTTTTGGGCAGGCAACTTCTGGCGTAACCCAATAAAAATAAGCTCCATACACAACCGCAAGGCGTGTATGGAGCTTTATTTTGCGATGGCTAAGCCATTAATTGCCCTTGGCTTTTGGCCAGCTAGCCTTAAATTTCCGTGTAAGCGATTTATTGCGTGAGCTTACTTGCAGGCTTTTTTGTCGCAGCTTTTCTTGCAGTCTTGCTTAACAGCTTTGTAGTATTTCTTGATACATTTTTTCTTGTCCTTGCAAGCTGCATCTTTTTTGCAAGCTGCGTCTTTCTTGCAGTCGGCGTCTTTCTTGCAGCCTTCTTTGGCGGCAGCGTCTTTCTTGCAGCAGCCCTTCTTGCCTGCCTTGTCGCATTGTTCGGTCTTAGCCTTGTCGCATTTCTTGGCTGTTCCTTCACTTTGTGCGTTAGCAAAACCTATTGCAGCAACGAAAAGTGCTGCGCTGAAAATGATCTTCTTCATACTTTTAACTTTTTGTTTTTGTTTTGAAATAGTGATTTATTCGGCGCAAATGTACGAGTTTAAAATGAGATAACGGCATTTTGTTAGCAAAAATTAGCAACTAAATGCAATATGTTTGCTGGCGAAGAACTTGTCGTTACGATGTGTTTAGCGTTATGTTGTTGGTTTTGGGCGTGTTATATGCGTTCCTTGTTTATTGGCTAGCGATACTGGTCAGACGCGTTTTTCAGCTCTGCAGCTTTATGTTAGGTGAGCGTTTTGTCGCACAACTGCCTACATTCCGCGCTCCTTATATATCCTTTCTTTGGCATCGTTAATCTCCTTGAACTTCTTTTCGGCCGCCAAACGTATGTCTTCGCCCAGAGTTGCAACGCGGTCGGGGTGGTGTTGTAGAGCCATCTTGCGATAAGCGGCCTTCACTTCGTCGTTGGTGGCGTTGGGCGAAATGCCCAGAACCTTGTATGCCGACTGCGTATCGTGCTTATCGAGGTTGAACATCGAATCGAGAATGCGCGCGTCGAAACCCAACCACTGCGCCAAATTGCGAAAGGCTTTCACCTCGCTGGGGTCGATACGCCCATCGGCTTTGGCCAGTTCTGCCAGAAAACTAAGCAGTTGCAGACGCTGTGCGCTGTTCATGTGGGCGGCAATTTGAAAGCAACTGTCGCGTATGATGCCCTCGAAAGCCATTGCGCCCATTTGTTTTTGCTGGTCGAAAATGTTGCGGATGAT
>CAUPVH010000347.1:0-3047 GCA_963514635.1 uncultured Prevotella sp.
ATGTCCGTGTGATATGGTATGAAGTTGGTAGCGATGAAAATTCCATACAATTGTTTACTAGATTGAACATTGGGAAAATACCGCTTGCTAATGCAGAGCTTGTGCGAGCTCTTTTTCTTTCACGGAGTAATGGTATAGATGAGCGAAAACAATTGGAAATAGCCACTCAATGGGACCTTATAGAGAAACAATTGCATAATGATAGCTTTTGGTATTTTATCACCAACGAGCGAACAGAAAACTATCCAGCCAGGATAGAGTTGCTTTTCAACTTGATGGCTAATAAAGATGATGGCGACAAAGAAAAGTATCGTACGTTCTTTTACTTTAATGATTTGCTTAAAAAGCAAGATAATAAGCCCAGCATTTGGACGGATAGCATACTGCGTTACTTCCAGCGACTGGCAGAATGGTATGAAGATTTCGAGATTTATCACAAGGTTGGGTACCTTATAACTGTTAGACACGAGCGAATGCAGCATCTTTTAAAGGAGGCAAGTGGTAAAGCAAAGTCTAAGTTTCACATAATACTAGATGATAAAATTGCTGAGAGCTTAGTAGGAAGGCCAGAAAATGAGGGTGATGAAGACGTGAGTAAAGGACAATCTGTGGGAAAACTGAAATCTCTTTCGTATGAGAAGGAGGCCGAACGCTCGCTTATTTTCAAAACTCTACTACTATTTAATGTTGAAACAATTAGGCAGAAGGGAGACGTCTTCTCGCGATTTCCTTTCGAGAGACATAAGAAAGAAATTTGGACGGTAGAGCATATTCATGCCCAAAATTCACAAGGATTGAACAGAAACGAGGCTAGAAAAGAATGGTTGGAAAGCCATAAGAAATCGCTTAATTCCTTTAATAAGGAGGACCATGAGGAAATAATCGAGCGTATAAACTTGTTATTGGATAAACTTAATGATGATAAAGGGGGCGTAAGTGTAGGTGATGAGTTTAATAAGGTGATGCAAGAAGTGGTTAGAGTACTCTCTGCGGGTAGCAGTGAAGATGAACTTCATACCATTTCTAACCTTGCTTTACTCTCCCATGCCAAAAATGCAGCCTTGAACAATTCCACTTTCGATGTAAAACGTAATAAAATATTGGAAATGGATAAAACGGTGGATTATATTCCGATATGCACACGACATGTATTCTTAAAGTATTATACGCCGTCTGAACATAATCAACTCCACTTCTGGAGTGAAGACGACCGTAAAGCTTATTTAAGTGCAATCCAAAATACATTGAAAAAATATTTGCCTAATAAATAAAAACAATCCAAAGCAATGAATACACAGCTATATACATTCAAAAAAATCTTTGATTCCCATTTGGAAGTAGAGGAAGGTGACAAAAAAGGGCCTCTGCATATAAGGCAAATTGAAATTCCGCGTATACAACGTGACTATGCACAAGGCAGAGAAACGGCTGATGTGAAAAAGATTAGGGCGCGTTTCTTAGGCGCATTGAAGAAGGCGTTAGCGACGAATTGTAGTCTCACTCTTGACTTCGTTTATGGGGATGTGGAGGATAAAGCCCTTGTACCTCTTGATGGGCAACAACGTCTCACAACCCTATTCTTGCTCCATTGGTATGCAGCTAGTAAGTGTTCAGTGGACTTCGATGAGTATGAATTCCTCTCGCGGTTTTCTTATTCCGTACGTTTTTCAGCCCGTGATTTTTGTAAAGCTCTTGTTAAAAACATCATGGATGTGAAAGATGGCTGTATTTCAGAACAACTGAAAGATAAGGCATGGTTTCCGATGGAATGGAAAAACGACCCGACTATACATGGAATGCTCGTGATGCTTGATGCCATTGAACGCGAGTTTGCAGATATGGATGACCTTTGGGAACGATTAGATCTGATAAACTTCTATTTCTTGCCGCTTAAGGGGATGGGGCTTACGGATGAACTATACATAAAAATGAACTCTCGTGGTAAGCCACTTACAGACTTCGAACATTTTAAGGCTGAGTTTGAAGAAATGATTAAGGAGACGGATGAAGCATTGGCAAACGAATTTAACCATCGCATGGATATAGAATGGGCGGATTTGCTGTTCCCATTTCGTGGGGAGAATAATATTATCGATGATGAGTTTATGCGCTATTTTATGTTTGTAGGGCGTTTGATTTGTTACCAATACGATTTAGATTATCCCAACGACCATTTTGATTTGGCACGCAAGCTGTATTCTCTTGATGAGTGTTCTCATGCCAAGGAGAATCTTTTGTTCTTGAAAAAGGCTTTCGATTGCTGGCTCAATATAGATGTGGAGAGTTACTTTTCCCGCTTGTTCGCATCTGATAAATATGAAAGAGGTAAAGTCGTAATTTATCGCAATGATGTTAATCTATTCAAGGATTGCATTGACAACTTTGGCGAATTTAATCCAAATGGCAATCGTAAGTTCTCCTTAAGCACCATGTTGCTATTTTATGCAGTGTTGATAACTAGGCTCTATGCTGATAAAGTGGATGACAAACAGGTTGTGAGAAGGTTACGTATTGTGCGTAACCTGATATGGAACTCTGAGTTTGAAATACGTGAACGTGACCAACAAGACAACAATCAAATGAAACGTTTGCTAGAGCAAACAAAACATATCATGCTCACAGGTGAGCTACACACAACAGACAGAGGGTATAATGCGATACAACGTGAGGAAGAATTGCGCAAGAAGAAATGGCTGAAGAGCAACTTATCTCATGAGGAAGAGCTCTTTAAGCTAGAAGACCACCGCCTATTGCAGGGATGTATTGCTATTGTTGGAATTGATAACGTTTCAAACTTCGATGCTTTTAGCAATCTCTTCTGCGATGATTTTGAATGGTTGCTTGTGCATAGGGCGTTGCTCACTGTTGACGATTATTCACAAGGGTTGACTAATTCCAGGCGGCAATTTGGGGCCAATAACGAATCTGTTTGGAAAAGTTTGTTTCATCCTTCGAAACAAAGAGAATGTTTTGAGAATACAAAGAAAACACTCGTAACTATTCAGCGGTATTGACCAGTCAGTATTCTCTCCTCTAAAATCTTCGTA
>CAUPVH010000348.1:0-3045 GCA_963514635.1 uncultured Prevotella sp.
TTCACCTTATTAGGAGTTAAAGGAGTTAAGGAGTTATGGAGTTAAGCCAAATGTATGGGTGGCGATAGGCTACTAGGACAAGTCAGACAAGTCGGACTTGTCCGCAAGCTAGGCTTAACTAGAAATCTAGAAACCGACAGACAACTTTAAAGGCGCAGCCATTTTTTCACCTTATTAGGAGTTAAAGGAGTTAAGGAGTTATGGAGTTAAGCCAAATGTAGAGGTGGCGTTAGCCATCTTTTCACCCTTTCACTCTTTCACCTTTTCACCTTTAAAAGGCGTTAGCCATCTTTTCACCTTTTCACCTTTTCACTCTTTCACCTTTAAAAGCCTTTTCATCCTTTTGTACAGACACTACAAGCGGCTTGTACCGCCCGTACAAAGGGGCTTGTACCGATGCTTGCGCCCGATATGTGCAAACTCGCCCATAGGAAAATTAAGCCCAAAACTAATTCTTTCTGATAATAACAAGTTGACAAGAGCATTTTACCCTAGTTTTCAAATCAACTAGAAAGTTAACGAAAGTTATATACAAGTATCTTGTTTGCGTATTCGCGTATATATATTAGAAGTTAACAGAATATGGACAAACGTATCGAAGAATTATATCAGCAATACTTATCGGGGCAACTGTCGCAAGAAGACTTTGAGGAGTTGCAACGCAAAGTGACACGAGCCACCGATGAGGAGCTGTGGAACTTGATGTGTGAAGACTTTTCCATGTCGTCCGAATTGGCTGAAATGAGCGAAGAATCGCAGCAAAGAATATGGCAACGCATTCATGATGAGATACAAAAGGGGCAACGGCGCAAGCTCGTTCACACGCTTTTACGCTATGCAGCGGTGGTAGCGGTGGTGCTATCCTTGCTTGGGGGCGGCTATTGGGGACTTCGTTCGCTGAACTCGGCAACGCCCGTCTACACCTATGTAAACGTGAAGGCCGGCAGCAAGAGCGTGATAACGTTGCCCGACGGAACCCACGTCAGCCTTAACGGAAACAGTCAGTTGCGTTACAACGTGGTACCCAAAGCACATCGCGAAGTGGTGTTGATGAAAGGCGAGGCCTACTTTGATGTTGCCAAAGATGCCAACTGCCCTTTTCGGGTGCATGTAAACGACATGCAAATAGAAGTGTTGGGCACAACGTTTAATGTGCGGTGCCACTCGGGCGAAATAGAGACGGCTTTGTTTTCGGGCGCGGTTCGTCTTTCGGCCAAAGGCCTTCGGCAGGCTTATCAACTGCTGCCTGGTAAGAAGTCTATTTACCAACCCGCATCGCATAACATCGAGATTTGCGACAATGACGGCGCCAGCGATGGGAGATGGAAAGACGGTTATTTGGCGTTTAGCAGCAAACCGCTCGGCGAAGTGCTACACGAAATCGAGAATTGGTATGGCGTAACAATCCAACTTCGCAACCAACACTTGGCAAACGACCTGCTTACAGGTTCGTTTTATCATGAAACATTAGAAAGTGTGCTCCACTCGTTGAGCATGCAATATGGCTTTAAGTATCGTGTAAATCGTGGTTATGTAGTTATTGAATAAACAAAACCTAAAAACCTATATCATATGGCAGGCAATCTAAAAAGTAGAAGGAGGGGCCTTCTTCGTTTCTTGTTGATAATGGTATTGTTGCTTGTACCAACCATATTGTCGGCCCAGCGCGGCAATGTTAGTCTTAATCTTCAAAACGAAGAAGTGGGCCAATTTATTCGGCAGGTAGAGAAACAAACGAAATATACGTTTGTGTATCGTAACAACGTGCTTCAACCCAAGACGAAAGTTACGTGCGTGTGCAAGGACTGGCCGTTGGAGAAAGCACTCGCGCAGGTGTTCTCTTCTTTGGGTATTCAATACTCTTTCAACAACAACACCATTGTGTTGGTGAAAGGCAAGGTTGAGAATGCAGAACGGAAGGGAACAAAACCAACAGGAGGAAAGAACGCAGACACAACGGACAAGAAGAAACTATCGGGCATTGTTCGCGACGAAAGTGGCGAACCTATTATTGGCGCCAGCGTTTTAGTAAAAGGCACGAAGGTTGGCACGGTTACCAACGCGGAGGGCGAGTTCTCGTTGGATGTTCCTGCCAGTGGCATGCTCGTAATTTCTTATATGGGCTTTGCCACACGCGAAGTTCCCATAAAAAACAATTTGAACTTAAAGATTACTTTAAACGAAGACGAGGCGCAAAACCTCAACGAAGTGGTGGTTGTGGGCTATGGCACACAAAAGAAAGCGTCGGTAACGGGGGCTATCGCATCGGTAACGACAAAAGATTTGGTGCAGACCCCGCAGGCCAACATCAGTAACATGCTGGTGGGTAAGATGCCCGGACTGATTGCCATGCAGCGAAGTGGCGCGCCAGGCGGAGACAATTCTACGCTGTTAATTCGCGGCGTGAGTACGTTTTCTGACAATACGGCGCCGTTGGTGATGATTGATGGAGTGGAACGTCCCAATTATAACGGGCTTGACCCCAACGAAATTGAATCGGTAAGCATACTTAAAGATGCCTCGGCTACCGCCATTTATGGTGTTCGTGGTGCAAATGGTGTTATCTTAATTACCACGCGGAAAGGACAGAAGGGTAAGCCCCATTTAAGCTATTCGGGTAATGTGGCCGTACAATCGCCTACCGCTTTACCTCATTATCTGAACAGCGCACAATATTGCGAGATGTATAACGAGGCGTTGAAGAACGATGCCTATACAAAGGGCACATCCTACGTTCCACGCTTTACCGACGAAGACATAAGGCTCTATCGCGACGGAACCGACCCCATTATGCACCCTAATACGGATTGGGTGGGAACGTTCTTGCGTAAAGTCTCGTTGCGCACGCAACACAACTTCAACATATCGGGCGGCACAGATCGTGTGAAGTATTTTATCTCGGCCGGCTTTTTTAATCAGGGTGGCATGTACAAATACACAAAAATAGACCGCGACCATGATGTGAATGCCTCGGACACACGTTATAACTTCCGTTCAAATCTCGACTTTAACATCACACAAGACTTCAAGGCCGTTGTGCAATTG
>CAUPVH010000349.1:0-3038 GCA_963514635.1 uncultured Prevotella sp.
GACTGGAACAGGTTACCTTGCACAAGAACGACCAGGTGCATAAGCTATTGGAGTATTACATGGGCAAGAACACAATGGAGCGCCAAAACTTCATTATAGACAACTTGGTAGTGGAAACCGACGGCCCGACAGAAGAAGAAACCACCGAAGAATAATTTATTAACACGTTAAAGAAAGGAGAAGAAAGCACCTAAGAGAACAAAGAGAATAGAGAGAGAAAAGTGAAAGAGAGAACGAAAAAGATTGAACGAGAGAATTAGGGATATTGGAGAGGATGATGAAAAGGCTTTATTGATTGATTTCATAAAATCAGTTAGAACTGTTTTTAACCTGTCGCGGCACATACAACCAGCCCGACTTGTACCATTGTTGTTACCACCCCTCCCAACCCAACCAAAGTAAATACGTACAGATATGAAGAAAATCTTAATTCTTGCAGCTTGTTTCGCCACACTAGCTGCACAAGCACAGTTGCGGACAACCATCGGAAAAGACAATCCGCAGCAAAAAATGCAGATTGCCGAAATGGCAATCAAGAACTTGTATGTCGACACCGTTAACGAAAACAAGCTGGTAGAGGATGCGATTAGGGGCATGCTCGAAAAGCTAGACCCCCACTCGTCTTACTCCACTGCGAAAGAAACAAAGGCCATGAACGAATCCTTACAAGGTTCGTTCGAGGGCATCGGCGTACAGTTTAACGTTGCCAAAGATACACTGCTCGTTATACAGCCCGTGGCCAAAGGCCCCTCAGAAAAGGTGGGAGTACTGGCTGGCGACCGCATTGTAAGCGTTAACGACACGACCATAGCTGGGGTGAAGATGTCGCAAGAAGACATCGTACGCCGACTGCGAGGTCCCAAAGGCAGCATCGTTAAGCTGGGTATCGTGCGCCCTGGCATTAAGGGGCTGCTGGCCTTTCATGTAAAACGCGATAAAATACCCATCGAAACGCTCGATGCCTACTATCTTATCAGGCCGGGCGTGGGCTATATCCGCATCGGCAGTTTCGGTGCAACCACCTACGAAGAGTTTATGCGGGCGTTGATGAAACTGCAACTGCAGGGCGCAACCGACCTGATACTCGACCTGCAAGACAATGGCGGCGGCTACCTGCAAGCGGCGGTGCGCGTTGCCAACGAGTTTTTGCGCCGCAACGACCTCATCGTATATACCCAAGGACGAAATGCAGACAGGCAGGAGTTTCGCGCGCAAGGCGATGGCGGAATGCTCACGGGTAGGGTGTTCGTACTGGTTAACGAGTTCTCGGCATCGGCTGCCGAAATCGTAACGGGGGCGTTGCAAGACCAAGATCGCGGCATCGTCGTGGGCCGTCGTTCGTTTGGCAAAGGCTTAGTTCAAAGGCCTATCGAGTTTGCCGACGGCAGTATGATGCGCCTAACCGTGGCTCATTATTACACGCCTTCGGGCAGGTGCATACAGAAACCCTACACCAAGGGCGACAATGCCAACTACGAGAAGGACCTAGACAACCGCTTTAAGAATGGCGAGCTTTACAGCGCAGACAGCATTCACCTAAACGACTCGCTGAAATACCAAACCCTACGCCGCAAACGCGCGGTGTATGGTGGCGGTGGTATCATGCCCGACTACTTTGTTCCGCTAGACACCACGCAGTTTTCGCGTTACAATCGCGAGCTGGCTGCCAAGAGAATTATCGTTAATGCCAATATACAATACATGGACAAGCATCGCAAGGAACTGAAAAAGAAGTACCCATCGTTTGCGGAGTTCAACAAGAAGTATCAGGTGCCGCAAGAACTTATAGACGAGATTGTGGCCGAAGGCGAAAAGCAAAAGGTTAAAGCCAAAGACCAAAAGGAGCTGAAAACCAGTTTGGCGAACATCAAGATACAGCTGAAAGCGTTGGTGGCACGCGACCTGTGGGACATGTCGGAGTATTTCCACATCATGAACCAAAACAACCATGTGGTGCAAAAGGCTCTGGTATTGCTGGGAAAGGCCAAATAAGCGCGCAAACCTTTGAGGTGCTCACGGCTTTAAGATGCCGTTAAGCCTAAGGCTTAGAGCCCAACAATTTAAAGCCCTTAGCTCCGAAAAATCTTGTGGTTGCAAACTTAAAAAGGTATCAACTCATAAGTTAGAGATAATAACAGCCCCCTTATTACTAGGCGTTGCCCCTATATGCCTAGTAAGAAGGGGGCTAAACATTTAAAGGTGAAAAAGTGAAAAGGTGAAAAGATGGCTGCGCCCTTTTAAAAGGGGAAGGATGGTTTGCCTACCAACTTGCCAACTTGTTAACTTATTAACTCGTCAACTAGTTGAAACTAGGATAACTAGAACAACTAGAACAACTAGGATAACTAGTAAGACTAGATAAACTAACCCACTAGCTTACTACCTCCATGCTTGCTTACTTGTTAACTGGAAAATTTAAACCTGCCCTCCCATTAATCGCCTAACATCCCATTAACTCATAATCGTATCTTTTGTCCACTTTTCAGCAAGAAATTTAACATTATGAGTGCCACTTTCGCCCACCAACTGCCCACCCGACCGCAAAAAATCGATTCTCGCGAGGGTTTGTTTGGGTACAAAAAAGGTACTAGCAGATAAAAGGTGACTAAGCATGATTATGCAGAGTTAGCACCCAAATTGCGCAGAAAAGCGGCAATTAGCAGCAAAATACCTTGCAATATGGTGCAAAACGCAGGCCATCTTGCACCAAAACGCAGCCTATTTTGCTGCAAAACGCAAGGTTAAATGTAGCTAAACGCAGGGCTAAAAGCATAAAAATGCACAGAAAGTTGGGGATTATGCGTTTTCATTTCGATTGAAAACAGGTGTTTTGCATGGCGAAAAGCTGCTAAAAAATGGGTTTTTAGGTGCTAAAAGCAGGTAATTTGGATGGGAAAAAGATGTGAGTAGACGACCAAATAGAAAGGTAAAGTGGTGCTAAATGGCAGCAATTTCTTAAAACTGGACTAAAAAAGAAGTGCATAAAGCTGGTTTTTGCGGCTAATTGCATGCTTTTAACCCTAAATTTTCGCTAGAAG
>CAUPVH010000350.1:0-3025 GCA_963514635.1 uncultured Prevotella sp.
TGGTTTAGCGTGCGCATAGCCTCTGCCCATATTTCCATTTTGTGGCGTTCTTCGGTCTCGAGGTCGCGCGTTAGCACATGCGACACCACCAGTGAGGCCGTAACGATGATGGTTGCGGCAATCACCAGAATGATTTTTACCTGCCTAATTCTGTCTGTCCATTGCATGTTTTCATAACGCACTTCTTATATATATATTGTGTGGCATTGTGTTCTGTCGGCTTTTCAGCCTGTTTAGCTTGCGTTATGCCGTGAATTTTTGTCGCATTTGGGCGTTCGGTTAGTGTGGTTATATGGCATTGGCTGCGCTATGTGGTAAGATTTGTGCCGTATTGGGGGTGTATTTGATGGGTGTAAGAGGGTGTTGACGAAAGAAAGGGTGCATTATTCTTTCGGTTATGGGTGTTTTACTTTCGATTTGAGACGTTATTTTGACGGTGATTTTATAATCGCTGAAAGATATTTTGTTTATTTAACATTTATAGATGTCGATTTCGTAACAAGCTCATTCTGTTGTATTTATGTGTTTTTATAGTCGATTTTACCTCTGTGTGCGAGCACACAGTTGCTTGATTGGTGTCAAAAGAAGGCCGTTACATGATGAAAAACATGTTTTTTTTCTTGGTTGTTTGCGTAAACACTAGTAACTTTGCATCGTAAAAAGAAAACAAATCACATAACACTGATTTAGATTAACAAATGTGAGAGGTTTAAGAGAATAGAAACAAAGTAGGTGTTTAGTTAAGTATAAGATTGAAGATTGTTTAGTTGTTGGAGTAATCCAATTTGTTTAGGTAGAAGGTGTTGCTCTTTAGAGGCAATTAGGTTGTAACAGGAGAACGAATTAGCCCCTAGCTGTTGGGAGCGAGCATTGATAGAAAAAATACATACAAACATATTAAGGTTTAGTCATAATTAAGGTAGTATTGAAAGATTGATGATACGGATAGACATTTAGGTATATAGCGAAAATTAAGGCAAGCAAGATTAAAGGTAAAGAAACTTCAAAAGTATTAGTTGAAAGGTAAGACAAGAGATTGACTTTTTCAGGAAACAATAGATATTTAGGTTTAGGTATAGATAGGTAAGATTGACTTTTCAGGATTATAGGGTATTAGTTTAAGGTAAAAAACAAAAGATTGTGTATAAGGACATTCAGTTTAGATTGTAGACTCAATAGGGATTGTTTTGATAAGGTAGAAAGAGAATGATGTTAGATGACGCCCTTTTTGCAGCCTCGCGCTGCAATGGGCTACGCGGCGGGGACGGGATAACCGACGGACCCCCCCGCCACTCGGTAGTGAGAAGGAGAAGAAATGATTTCACGTTATGGCCTTTGTTGCCCTGCTGCGGTTTGTTTCGCGGTTCGTGGCGGCAAGACATAGCGTTAACGTTAGCAGTTAGTGCGGTATCCTTGATGCAAAAGGGTATCGCTTTTTTTGTTTGTTGGCCACTTAATATGTACCTTTGCAAGGTAGCCAACAAGTGATGAAGTAAGTAAAGGGCATGTTTGATAAGAAAAGCAACGACACACTTCTTGCCAGCTTCAGGCAGGGAAAGACGCTTACGCGCAACGAGATGCTAAGCCTAATCGTGGGACTTAGCATACCCTCGATATTGGCGCAGGTAACCAATGTGCTGATGTTTTACATCGATGCGGCTATGGTGGGCAAGCTAGGTGCTGTTGCATCGGCATCCATCGGCTTGGTAGAGTCGGCCACGTGGCTCTTTGGCGGTCTGTGTTCGGCCGTTTCGTTAGGCTTTTCGGTGCAGGTAGCCCACTTTATCGGTGCAAACGACTTTGTTAAGGCGCGGCAGGTGTTGCGCCATGCGTTGGTGTGCACGCTGGCATTCAGCTTGTTGGTAACCTTGTCCGCATCGCTCATCGCCTTTAAGTTGCCCATTTGGTTGCGCGGTGGCGACGACATAGCCCACGATGCCTCGTTGTATTTTCTTATTTACGCCCTGTCCGTGCCCTTTTTGCAGTTGGGCATCCTTTCGTCTAACATGCTGAAAAGTTCAGGCAACATGCAGATACCCAGCATCATGAGCGTGCTGATGTGCGTGTTGGATGTGGCTTTCAATTATCTTTTCATCTATGTTGCCGGCCTAGGTGTGCCGGGTGCAGCCCTTGGCACGGTGTTGTCCATAGCCATTGTAGCCTCGCTCGTCGCTTGGTTCGCGCCATTCCGCTCGTCCATCCTTGCATTGCGGCTCGATAAGGCGCGTTTTTTCTGGATGTGGTCGTATGTTCGAAACGCCGTAAAGATAAGTGCGCCCATAGCTGCACAATATGTGCTGATGAGTGGTGCACATGTGGTTAGCACTTATATCGTTGCGCCCTTGGGTAACTTCGCCATCGCCGCCAACACCTTTGCCATTACGGCCGAAAGCCTTTGTTACATGCCCGGATATGGCATTGGCGATGCCGCCACCACGCTTGCGGGGCAGAGCATGTGCGCAGGACAATATGGCTTGTGCCGAAGTTTTGCCAAACTTACCCTAGGGATGGGGATGGCTGTTATGGCCTTGATGGGCATGGTGATGTATGTGTTTGCGCCAGAGATGATAGCATTGATGACACCCGTTGAAGAAATACGCGCCTTGGGCACGCAGGTATTGCGCATCGAGGCCTTTGCCGAACCCATGTTTGCTGCTGCCATCGTGGGCAATTGTGTTTGCGTTGGGGCGGGCGACACGCTTAAACCGTCGCTGATGAACCTTGCCAGCATGTGGGGCGTGCGTCTTACGCTTGCCGCAGTGTTGGCCCATTGGTATGGTTTGCAGGGCGTTTGGACGGCAATGGCCGTTGAACTTACTTTCCGCGGCATGCTTTTCCTTGCTCGTTTAAAGTGGGGTGCATGGCTAAAAGGTGAGCGTGGCGCGGAGGATGACAAGGCCGATGGCGCGCAACGCACCATTGATGTCCCTCAGGTTTGTGACTATGCGGCGCCGGCCCGTGCCATCTATTGGGGAGCCCGGAAGAACATGCTGGAAATCGGCGGGCTCGATGCCGGGGATATCAT
>CAUPVH010000351.1:0-3022 GCA_963514635.1 uncultured Prevotella sp.
ATACAAGGTTGTACAAGTGTTTTTTCGCTTTCACTTGTGAGTTTGGTATTTTGTTGGTTGTTTAATGACCATCGCTTTGAAGTACCTTTGATGCAAATTGCAGAACATGTCGTACAATTTGGGCTTAAACTAGATAAGATGCAAAGAAAAAACTCGCAAGTGCCAAGGCACTTGCGAGTTATACTATTTGTTATTGCATTTGCTGCTTAACGAACAATGCCGCGTTTTGAACTTTCAACAAAGTCGATGATGTATTGTATCTCCTTTGTTACTTGCAGGTTGTTGCGTATTTCTTGTATGCCTTCGGCCATCAAGCCTTTCGAATAAAGCAGGCGGTAGGCATTATGGATAAGGTCAATCAGCTCGTTAGAGAAACCACGTCTACGCAAGCCCACTAGGTTGATACCTGCAAAGCGCACAGGGTCTTTACCTACAATGACGTAAGGGGGAATGTCTTGACTGAAACGGCTTCCGCCCTGTACCATCACGTAACCACCGATGCGGCAGAACTGATGGCACAACACTGCTGCACTAACAATGGCAAAATCGTCGACAATCACCTCGCCTGCAAACTTAGTGGAGTTGCCGATAATGACATTTGAACCGATAACACAGTCGTGGGCGATGTGCATGTTCTCCATCAGCAAGTTATTGCTACCAACTATCGTTACGCCCTTAGAGGCCGTACCGCGCGAAATGGTAACGTTTTCACGAATACTATTGTTGTCGCCAATCTCGCATAGCGTGTCTTCGCCAACAAATTTCAAATCTTGTGGCTTGGTAGAGATGCTTGCGCCAGCCAATATTTCGTTTCCATTGCCAATGCGAGCACCATAATTGATGGTCACACTGTTCTGAAAGTTGTTTCCGTCGCCAATAACCGTGTTACGGTCTATGTAACAAAATGGGCCGATAATGTTGTCGTTCCCAAGCTTTGCCTCGGGATGCACAAAGGCCAAAGGACTTATTTGGTTCATAGCTCAGTGCGTGTCTTTTACTTGTTTTTAACGATTTGTGCGGTGAATGTAGCCTCCGAAACCACCTGATCGCCCACAAACATGTAGCCTTTCATCGAACTAACACCATGTCTTACTGGATGAAGTAACTCTACACGGAACAACAATGTGTCTCCGGGAACAACCTTTTGGCGGAATTTCACCTCGTCGATTTTCATGAAATAGGTAGACCAGCGTTCGGGTTCTTCTAGTTGGTTAAGTACCAAAAGGCCGCCACACTGCGCCATAGCCTCCACTTGCAACACGCCAGGCATTACAGGTTCTTGGGGGAAATGCCCCACAAAGAAAGGCTCGTTGCTCGTTACGTTCTTCACGCCAACGATGCTTGTTGGGCCTAGCGATATGATTTTGTCTATCAACTGCATGGGATAGCGGTGAGGTAGCAATTCGCGTATGCGCTTATTGTCCATCACTGGCTCTTCGTTGGGGTCGTAAATGGGTGCCTGTACCTCGTGTTTGCGAATGTCTTTACGCAGATGGCGTGCAAACATGTTGTTGATGGTGTGGCCTGGACGGGTGGCAATGATGCGGCCCTTGATGGGTTTACCCAGTAGAGCCATGTCGCCAATGATGTCGAGCAGCTTGTGGCGCGTGCACTCGTTCTCCCAAACCAAGGGCTTATGTTGTATATATCCCTGTTTGCTGGCATCCAAACGAGGAACTTTCAGCAAGTCGGCCAGCTGGTCTAGTTGCTCTTGGTCGATTATTTTTTCGTAAATAACGATGGCATTGTCCATGTCGCCACCCTTGATGAGGTTGGCTTTAAGCAGCGGTTCGATGTCGCGCACAAACACAAATGTGCGTGCAGGTGCTATCTCGGTTTCAAAATTGTCGAGCGAATCGAGTGTGGCAAACTGGCTATTGATGAACTTCGAATCGAAAGAACACATCGCCGTTACACTAAACTGGTCGTCGGGAAGGATGGTGATGCACGAACCCGTAGCCTCGTCTTTCACCTCAATCTTATGTCGAATGATGTAGTAATCTTTGGGAACGCTTTGTTCTTCGATGCCCACACGCTTAATTTGTTCCACATACATGATGGCCGAACCATCGAGAATGGGGAATTCAGGGCCGTTAACCTGTATAAGACAGTTGTCGATACCCATAGCGTAGAGTGCCGAAAGGCCATGTTCTACGGTGGAAACGCGTACATCGCCATTGGCAAGTACAGTGCCGCGTTGCGTGTCTACCACCCGTTCGGCCAACGCATCGATGATGGGCTGACCTTCCAAATCAATTCGTTGTATCTTATAGCCTGTGTTTTCGGGTGCAGGATTGAAGGTTACCGTGAGGCTCAATCCAGTATGCAAGCCTTTGCCATACAAGGAAAAGCTGCCTTTCAATGTTGTCTGTTTTAACATTGCGTTATGGTTTTATTTGCTTTTTTAATTCGTCAATTTCCTTTTGTAGCTCATTCAGCTGCTTATACATGTCGGGCAAACGCTTGAAAATGGCGTGCGACTTGAAGTAAGGCTTGAGCTCCATAGGCGGCGTTCCAATAAGCTGCTGGCCATCTTTGAGGTTTCCTGGCACGCCCGATTGCGCCCCTAAGAACACTTTGTTGCCGATATTGATGTGGCCGGAAACGCCAACCTGCCCGCCAAACATGCACCATTGGCCCACCTTGGTGGAGCCAGCCACGCCCACTTGGGCAGACATAACGGTGTTTTCGCCGATGTCGGTGTTGTGTGCAATTTGCACAAGGTTGTCTAGTTTCACACCTTTACGTATGTAAGTGCTGCCCATTGTAGAGCGGTCTACGCAGGTGTTGGCACCTATTTCCACATCGTCTTCAATTGTTACTGTACCAATTTGGGGTATCTTGTCGTACCCGTTGGCAGATGGGGCGAACCCAAAACCATCGGCGCCGATAACACAACCCGAATGCAGGATTACCCTATTGCCCACCACTACATCGTGGTAAAGGCACACTTGGGGGTAAATAATGCAATTGCTGCCCACTCGCACGTTGTCGCAGAGTGTGGCATGGGGATATACTTGTG
>CAUPVH010000352.1:0-3021 GCA_963514635.1 uncultured Prevotella sp.
GTGTGCGTTCGTTCTTCAAGTTTTTACTTCTCGATGGTTTTATTGATGCCGACCCAACGGAGTTGTTGGTGTCGCCCCACGTGCGCAACGCCCTGCCCGACGTGTTGAGTACGGCTGAGGTTGACAGCTTGGAGGCATCCATCGACCTTTCCAAATGGGAAGGACAACGCAACAGGGCCATTATTGAGGTGCTGTTCAGTTGCGGATTGCGGGTGTCGGAACTTGTTAACCTGAAACTTTCTAACCTCTATATGGAAGAAAAGTTTGTGCGCGTAACGGGAAAGGGCGACAAGGAGCGACTGGTGCCCATATCGAGCCGTGCGCTTGACGAGCTGAACGCATGGTTTGCCGACCGTAATGCGATGCGCATTAAGCCAGGGGAGGAAGATTATGTCTTTCTTAATAGACGCGGCGCGCACCTTACTCGCACCATGATTCTTATCATGATAAAGCGTCAGGCGGTGGCAGCGGGCATCACTAAGACCATTAGTCCGCACACGTTACGCCACTCGTTCGCCACAGCTTTGCTGGAAGGTGGTGCCGACCTTATCGCCATTCAGGCGATGATGGGCCACGAAGACATTGCCACCACCGAGATTTATACGCACATAGATACGTCGTCGCTAAGGGAGGAAATAACGAAACACCATCCGAGAAATAAGAAAGGGTGAAAAGACATTTAAAGGTGAAAGGGTGAAAAAGTGAAAAGATGGCTGCGCCCTTTAAAGGGGAAAAGGTGAAAGGGTGAAAAGATGGCTGCGCCCTTTTAACAGCCTCACTAGTAAACCTAGGATACCTAGAACAACTAGAAAACCTAGTAAACCTAAAAAACCTAGAACAACCTAACCCTCATCCACTACTTCTCGCTATACAGTGTTTGTATCACGGTTTGTCCCACGGCTTTCAGCGTATTGCGGTCGATGTTTTGCAAGTTATCGTTTAAGGTGTGCCATGTAGGGCCAAACGAACTTTGAACACAATCGGGATAAAAGGCGATAATGTCTATTGTAGGGATCTTGGCTTTCTCGTTAAGCGGCACATGGTCGTCGGTAATCATTCCGCCGTCGCTTTTAGGAAAGAAACTACCGTAGCCAGCGGCACGTGCAGCACGCCATACCTTCTTAACAATATCGGGGGCAAAGGCCTTCGACATGCCTTCGCGATAAAACTTAGCCCCAATGCCACCCACCAAATCGAGCAGAATGCCGTAACGCGCTTCGTAACCAGCAGGCAAGTTCGTGGCGAAATGTTGCGCGCCAAGTGCCCAAGTATCCTCGCTATCTTCTTGTCCGCTCCACTTTGGCGTGCCCCAATCTTCAGCATCGAAACACACAAAGTCTACACCAATGTTTAAATTCTTGTTTTGATTCAGCAGTCGGGCAATCTCTAACATCACCGCCACGCCGCTCGCGCCATCGTTTGCACCATCAATGGGCTTACGCCAATTGGCACTATCGGGGTCGTTATCGGCCCAAGGCCGCGTGTCCCAATGGGCGCAGAGCAAGATACGCGTAGTAGATTCGGGGTTAAAGCTGGCCATAATGTTCCGACAACGCAACATCGTTCCGTCGTATCCGCGCAGTTCGGTGCGCTGATTTTTCACTTTACAGCCAAAGCTTTCAAACTTCTTGGCAATCCATTCGCCACATTCGTCGTGGCTTTTGGTGTTCATGGCGCGTGGTCCGAAGGCGCATTGCGCGGCAACAAAGGCATAAGCCGAGTCGGCATTAAAGGCCGGGCCCACCGGATTAAGCTTTTCTGCGGCGGCCATCTCGGCTGTTTCTGCTTCTTCTGTCGCACTTTGCGAGGGCGAGAACAAGCCCATAGAATAGGCAATGAGGGCTATAACGGCAATCATAATAACTGCTATGATGATTTTTTTCATTGGATGGTAAATCTTGTAAATGGGAGTTATGAAGTTAAGGAGTTATGGAGTTAAGGAGTTATGGAGTTAAGGAGTTAAGCCAAATGCTGAGATTTTAAAGAGTTTAAAGAGTAAAGATAGTTGACCAGTTGACAAGCTTACCAGTTGACAAGCTTACCAGCTCACCAGTTCGCGAGTTGACAAATTGACGAGTTGACAAGTCGATAGGCGCTAGCCATTCTTTCACTTTTTCACCTTTTCACCTTTTCAATTTTTCACCTTGAAATGTCTTTTCACTTTTTCACCCTTTCACCTTTAAAAGGGGGCGCTAGCCATTTTTTCACCTTTTCACTTTTTCACCCTTTCACCTTTAAATGTTTTTGCTGCTGCGCTTGCGTCATCACGCGCAGCCAATTGCCGCCCCATATCTTCTCAATGTCTTGTTTGGAGAAACGGCGGCGCAACAATTGGATGGTGAAATTGATAATTTCAGACGAGTTGGAGATGCCACACACGCCGCCATCGCCGTCGAAATCAGTTCCAAGTCCCACGTGGTCTATGCCCATTACCTTAATGGCATGTTCCAAATGCGCCATCGCATCGAGGATACTAGCCTCTCCTTGGGCGCGAAGAAATCCGTGGTAGAGCGTAATGTGCGCCACTCCACCCTTCTGAGCGAGCGCGCGCATTTGGTTGTCGGTTAGGTTTCGCGGCACATCGCAGAGTGCTTTGCAGTTGCTATGACTGCAAACAATAGGCACGCTACTAATCTCTAAGGCATCGTAAAAGCTCGATTCGGCACCATGACTAAGGTCAACCATGATGCCCGTGCGGTTCATTTCCTCGATAACGCGCCGGCCAAAGTCGCTAACGCCGCCATGAGTAGCCGTTCCGCGTGCACTGTCGCAGATGTCGTTGTCGCCGTTGTGACAAAGCGTAATGTACGTTACGCCACGCTGAGCGAAGTGCGACACGTTAGCAAGGTCGTTCTCAATGGCCAGTCCGTTCTCTATTCCCAACACGATACTCTTCTTTCCTGCTGCCTTGTTGGCGTAAAGTTGCTGTGGATTTCGCGCCAAAGCCACGTATTGACTGTTCGCCGTAACGATGTTTTCAATCTTATCGAAGATGAGATCGGCGTAGTTTCTCGGACCCGT
>CAUPVH010000353.1:0-3020 GCA_963514635.1 uncultured Prevotella sp.
TGTTGCACCACCTATCAAACCACCAGCAGTAACGTTAGAAACACCTTCAAGCCAAATACTCTTCATGTTAATTCCAGATAGCGCATTTCCTACTAAGCCAGAGACGAAACCAATTAACGCGCCCCTACCGATATTGCCACCTGCCATGAGCGAGGACATCGCTCCCGTTACACTTCCCGCTACTCCGGCAGAGATTCCTCCAATAACACTTTGCGACAAAATAGCAGTTTTGGCTAGAGCTCCTGTAATGCCCATACCTACACCATAGCTTACAAGTGCAACGGCAGACATGGCCAAGCTGCTTCCTATGTTCTTTAGTCCCCAATCTCCTTTCGTTATTCCCGTTGTAGCATAGTTTACAACAAAGGCTATAATTGCAGGTAAGAACCAAAACTCCCCATCCTTGTCCACATACTTCAAAGGGTTATTCAGACAATAACTATACCTGTTGAAGTTTTGCGTAAAGTCAGGCATTTGCACGTAGGGGTCGGGACTCAAGAAACGACCTAATACGGGATCATAAAGTCGGGCGTTCATATTTATCAGTCCGAACCACGGCAGGTGTTCGTGCCCCGTATAGCCTCTGCCTAAGAGTAGCTTAGGCTCTTCATCCACAGCATACAATTGGTGCGTGTCAGGATTACGCAAACGCCCCCAAGCGTTATAACTAAGCTCTTGCCTTAGTGAACCATCTTGGTTGACTATATGAGTGATGTTACCCAAATAATCGCGTATAATGTAATAAATGGAATCTGTTCCAAAGTCATTGATGCATACAGCCAAGGCATCGTAGGCATCGCCACCCAAATAGAAACGCTCTGTAAAAGTGTCGTCTATCTCGTATCTTGCATCAACGTATAGCCTTGTTGATATCAAATCATTACCCTTACGTATCGTCATCTCAGCCCTGTCTCCCTCTGCATCATAATTGAACGAGGCAGAATAACCGTTTTCCGTTATCTTATCAGGGCATTGGAAGGAATTATAGGTAATCTGCTGTTCACGGGTTGTCGCATTATTCCCAATGGGCGTGAAAGCGGTAACCTGATAGGGCTTTGCTGCATTATCATAACCCATCACGCCCATTCCTGGCATTTCCAATACATTGCCATTGTCAGCATATTTCACTTGTTGCGTTCCGATTTGGCACAGGCGGTTTAGCTTATCATACCCAAATGTTTCGGTAATATTACGTCTGTTGTCCGTTCGGCTTAGCAAATTGCCCGTTTGCACATCAAAATTATAAGAAACGTCTTGCACCTTACCCGCGGTTTGCCTTGTAGGTAAGCCTATGTTGCTATAGCTATAAGTGCGCACCAGCGGACCTGTGGCAATTTGTGTGGGCTGGCCTAAGCCGTTTTCTTCAATAAGCTTCCAAACGCTTTGGCGGTCATTAAACTTTACTTCTGTTTTATGCCCGTTTGTGTAGAGATAAGTTTCCTTCATTTCTACACCATTAGGGGTATTTAGCGAATTGTACTTTATGCTTGCAACATTTCCATCCTTGTATGTGAAACCAACGTCAATACCAGACGCATCGTCTAAGGAATGGGCAACTCGCCCTAAAGCATCATAGCTATAAGATTTAGCTCTCCTGTCAGAATATTCTTCACGTTCTAACTGCCCATCCTTATTATACGTATATGATACGTTGAACTCGGGGCGGTTGATTTGAATGGTTCTGCCGTACTTATCTTTTATGGTAGTTACAGTTTTGCCTCGCGCATCTGTTGCAGTAGAAGTGTAAATACCTGAGTTATCATACTTTTCCGTAAAGGTTTGTTTGTCTGCGCTCGGGTCAACAATAGCCGTTCGGCGACCGAATCCGTCGTATTCGAAGGAGGTCACCACGTTGCCTGGCGCGGTTATCGCGCTGGGTTGCCTGTCGGGGCGCAACGTGTAGGTAATGGTTCCGCCTGGGTCCTCCACCTTTATCAGTTCGCCAATGGCATCCGTTGTCTTGGTCGAGGCAATGCCTTCCTTCGTTTCGGTAACGCTCAGGCCAGCATAACTCCACGTAGTAGTCTTTCCCGAAGCTTCCGTTTGCTTCACGAGATGGTCATAATCATCATATTCGTAGGTGTTCCACAGCGCGGGCGCATCGCCCTTAAATGGCAAGGATGTCTTTGCAAGCCTACCCTTATGGTCGTAGGCGTTATCCACAAATTTCCACTTGCCGTCGAACCGCATGTTGCCCTTACGCACTTCTCGCTCTAATGCATCGTAATGCACAATGGTTTCGGGCTTGCCCGTAATGGTTTTGGCGATGGTGTACAGACCCTTTCCGCCCCACGCGGAGGTTATCGTCGTTGTTATTCCATCGGGCGAAGTGGTGGAAACGGACTTACCCCACGCATCTGTAACGATGGTGGTTGTCCTGCCCTTATGGTCGGTTATGCGGTGTGACTGCCCCCACTTGTCGTATTCGGCATAGGTTGTAGTCTGCCCCAAGGCGTTGGTCTTCGTCAAGAGGTTACGCCCAGTGGCATCGTAGGTATAGGTGTTGCCTAACAGTTCGGTAACGTTATACGGTGCCGACTTCTCGCTGGTCACGTTTCCGTGGGCATCATACGTCCAGCGCGTTTCGCCGGTCTTATTGCCGTTGGTATAAGTGACGCTTCGTTCGGGCATCCATTGGGCGTTATAGGCGTATTCCTCGCGCGTTGTCCAGGTGTTGCCGTTACGACCCGATGTAGTAGTTTTTGTAAGTGGAAGTCCAACGAAATAACGTTCAGGCGTAACCACATTACGATAGGTCTGCGTTGTTTCCGTGTACAGACCAGCACCAAGGGAAACGCGTTCTTTTGTCGGGTTGTTAAAAATATCGTAGGACAACTGTGTTTCTTTATTCACACCCGTAAGTTTATTGGTTTCAAGAGAGTGCGTTAACACAGGATTGCAAGTTTTGTTCATTGCAAGCCATGTTTTGTTGTAAAACATGTACACTTCTTTGTCGCGAGTTTCAACATGAGTTGTTATTCCAAATTGTTCCGGGTCACGAAGCTCCATTACATAATTTC
>CAUPVH010000354.1:0-3017 GCA_963514635.1 uncultured Prevotella sp.
GAGCTGAACGAGCAGTTGCTCCTAACGTCGGCCAACTCCATAAATGTGGCTCGTTTTCTCCCCCAAGCGTTTTATTACTTCTACGCTTATGCGCAGATGAAAAGGCAGGAGCTACACAGCGAACTGGTATTTTGCGTGCCAAGCGGCAACTTCGGCAACATCACAGCGGCCTTATTCGCCCATCACATGGGCTTACCCATCAAGCGTTTCATCGCCGCCAACAATGCCAACGATGTCTTCTACCAATATTTGCAAACAGGTAAATACCAGCCAAAGCCCAGTGTTCAGACCATCGCCAACGCTATGGACGTAGGAAACCCCAGCAATTTTGCCCGAATTTACGACCTATATGGCGGCAATCACCACACGATAAGCCAACTAATTGCAGGTTTCCGTTTCAGCGACGATGAGATAAGAGCAACCATACGCGACTGTTTCCAGCAAACAGGCTATGTGCTCGACCCACATGGCGCATGCGGTTATAAGGCATTGCAGCTGTCGCTCAGCGAGAACGAGCATGGCGTTTTCTGCGAAACGGCGCATCCCGCCAAGTTCAAAGAAACGGTAGATGCTGTTCTGCCCACCCCAATAAACGTCCCCGAAAGGCTGGCTCGCTTTATGCAAGGGCACAAACAAACCCATCCAATGAACAATTCGTTTAACAAGTTCAAGGCTTTCCTTCTGCAAAACGCGCCGCGTTAGCATGCAAAAACGATAAAACAAAACCCCTAATCAACAAAAAATAAATGAAATCTTTCTATTTGGCACTGGCCTTACTAGCCCTGCCCACCCAACAAATGTTGGCCCAAAAGAACAAAATGTACGGACAAGAATACATCGAGGCCATTGCCGACAACACGCGCCTCTATGTTAGTAAACGCCCCGACGTAAAGGACAGGCTGTTCCGTTCTGAGGTTATCGACAAAAAGATAGAAGAGGTAAAGAAGTTGCTTAAAGGCAACCGATACCTCGCATGGATGTTCGAAAACTGTTTCCCAAACACGCTAGAAACAACGGTTCACTACCGAAAGCTTAATGGCGAAGACGATACTTTCGTGTACACTGGCGACATTCCCGCCATGTGGCTCCGCGATTCGGGTGCGCAAGTGTGGCCCTATGTACAGTTTGCCAACAAAGACCCCAAGCTTAAAGCCATGATTCGCGGCGTTATTCTTAGGCAATTGCGACAGATTAACATCGACCCCTACGCCAATGCGTTTAACGATGGGCCTACGGGCGAAGGCCATATCACCGACAAAACAGAGATGCAACCAGAGGTATTCGAACGCAAATACGAGATAGACTCGCTTTGTTATCCCATCCGTTTGGCTTACCACTATTGGCAAGTTACGGGCGATACGTCTGTATTTGGCACGCTTTGGCAAGAAGCCGTAAAGAAGATTTTGGCCACATTTAAAGAGCAACAGCGCAAAGACGGACCGGGAAAATATCGCTTTGAACGCGAATCTACACGCCAAACCGAAACCTTGGGCGGCGACGGATATGGCTCGCCCGTAAAACCAGTGGGTCTTATCGCCTCTTGTTTCCGTCCATCCGACGATGCAACAACGATGCTTTTCCTCGTTCCTTCCAACTTCATGGCTGTGTCTGCAATGAACAAAGCCGCCGAAATTCTCGCGAAAGTAAACAAAAATCAGGAACTAAGTCAGTCGTGTAAAGCGCTTTCCAACGAGGTTGCAGCTGCTTTAAAGAAATATGCCATAACCGAACACCCCAAGTATGGCAAGATATACGCCTTTGAAGTAGATGGATATGGCGGACAAGTGTTGATGGACGATGCCAATGTACCCAGCCTTTTGGCCCTTGGTTACATGGGTGATGTGCCATTAAACGACCCCATTTACCAAAACACACGCCGCTTTGTTTGGAGCGAAGACAACCCCTGGTTCTTTAAAGGACCGGCAGGCGAAGGCATCGGCGGCCCGCATATCGGCGCAAACTACCCTTGGCCAATGAGCATTATGCTCAAAGCATTCACCTCGCAGAACGATGAAGAGATAAAACAATGTATCAAAATGTTGATGGAAACAGATGGCAACACGGGCGTTATGCACGAATCGTTCAACAAAGACGATGCCCACAAATACACCCGCGCATGGTTTGCATGGCCTAACACGCTGTTCGGCGAGCTGATTTTGAAACTCATCAACGACGGTAAAGTTGATTTGCTGAATAGCATTCAGGTGAAAAAGTAAATCGTTTAAGACAGGTTCTAAAATTAATTCCAATGTCTTTTGGCTTTATCTGTGCATCTTTCTCTTATTTCTTACATAGTGAACTATGCCACTGAAAGAGCAAGAGAAAGATGCACAGATAAAGACAAAAAGACGGTGAAGAGCGTACTTGAAAAAGGAAAGAAGAAATAAGCGTGGAATATTTAGAACATGCCTTAAACCATTATCACCAATGCAATTCCCCATCATACAACATGAAAAGGCTCTGTTTGAAAAAGCTAGAATAAACCATTTTGTACACACCTAGCTCGCGTTAATGTGGCACGAATAAGAAAAATATCGCTTGAAATGCGTGTAATTGTGATTTTATTATTACCTTTGCACCGCATTTGGAAGATTGGCAGAGTGATCGAATGCGCTGGACTCGAAATCCGGTATACCCCTTTCGGGTATCGGGGGTTTGAATCCCTCATCTTCCGCAAGTGTCTTAACTAAGCCAAAAGAGTTATTTCTCTTGGCAAAGACAAACAATAATCGCTGTAAGACTAACGTTTTACAGCGATTTTTCTTTCCTTTTTGCACACACTGGCTCATAAACTCACATACTCATCAACATGCAAACTCACTAACTCATAAACTCATGAACTCACAAGCTCATCAACTCAAAAACTTAAATTGTTATTTTTTATTTTACAATGTCGCTCAATTTTTCACTCCGTTCTAGCGAAAATATAGGTTAAAAAGGGTTCTTCCGTTAAATGGATAGATATATCTCATGTAGGTATATATAAAAAGCTGGTATTATGTATCTTTGTAGTGACC
>CAUPVH010000355.1:0-3002 GCA_963514635.1 uncultured Prevotella sp.
GCTGAGGGATTTAGGCATAGCAAAAGTACGGCAGAGTGGGGGGGAGATACGCTGCTTACTGCGAGAAGTGGGGTTGTTGGCACGTGCGGACGATGGGCGGATGCCAAATGGTGAAAAACTGCTAACTTCCTGAATGAAAGCGATAACGTAAAGATGAAGTAGTGAAAAGTTATGCGTTTTAGTTTACAAAACAGCCTAATCACTTTTTAACTAAGGTCTTTTTGATGTAAATCTTGTGCCTAATGTTTAATTTGTTTGTCTTCATGTTGCTGTTGTTTGGGCTTTGGTTTCAGTAGGTTTTGTGCTTGGTTTGCCTAGTTTTTCACGCTATCAGAGACATTTTGGGTATCATGCGCCAATTTTTATTTTCTTTTTCGTATACGTCTTTTAACGTTAAGTTCAGCTGCCTAACTATTTCTATTTGGTAGTTTTTATTTTTCTGTTTGTCTGTTTTTATGCCTTAACACGCTCGTATGTGCTTATTGTTGCAACTTAAAGCGCGCAACTAACGCGTATATTTATGTTAACGGGGTTTTTGCCTTTCATGTTTTTTCATTTAGCCTTAATCTATTTTATATTCTCGCACTTTGAGCATGGCGATTTTACACCTACCTTTGCATCAGAGGTATTTAGGATAGTACAGCCGCCGGATGCCTCTTACAAGAAAGTAATTAAAACCTGTGAAGGCGTTTGGCGGCTCTTTAATGTATGTGGATTTAAAGCAGTTTTCAAGTAATCATTGTTTAAAAAGAGATATTAAGCTTATGGAGAGTTTTACAAAAAGAGTAGGTACGTTAATGTTGTCGTGGACTTTGGCTGTCGTAGGCGTTTTCGGACAGACCGTAGACGACATCTGTTCGCAAAACGTTCGCCAACTAGGCGGATTGACAGCGGCAGCCAAGGTCAAATCGTTGCAACTACAACAGGTGGTTGTAACACAAGGGGGCGAAATGCCCGTTACTACACTCTTGGTTCCTGGCGTAGCCTTTTACCAGCGAGTGAAGTCGCCTCTTGGCACGATGATGGTATGTGCATATAAGGACAAGGGATGGACTTTTAATTCCGCCCCAACGCCGCAAACAGAGCCGATGCCAGCCGGTATGGTTGAATCCTACATCATTGGGTCGAAGTTTCTTGGCCCGTTGTTCGACTATTATGCGAACAAAAAGACGTCGGACGTGGTGTCGCTTGCCTTCGTTGGCGAGAAAGACTTGGATGGTGAAGCCTGTTTTGAACTGGAAGTTCGTTACCGGTCGGGATATAAGATGTTGGTTTGTATGTCGCGTAAAGACGGCTTGATAAGGCAAACCGCATCGCCCGCGGGAGTGATAAGGTACGAAGACTACCGCAATGTGGGTGGTGTGAAGGTGCCTTTCATGATGATGACAAGTACAAGGCAAGGGCTAGTTCTTACCCGAGTAACCAGTGCACAGGTTAATGTAGACCTTGAAGGCAAGTTGCTTGCCATGCCTTAAACGTGCAATAGGCACATAACGCCGTGACGGCGGATAAGATTTAGTTGTTATAGAAATTTTAGTTGTTAAAGAAATTAGTGGTTATTTGGATGGGGCTCGAACGCGTTTCGAGTCCCTTTTGCGTGTTGTAGGGAGCGTAACTAATGACTTTGTTGGTTTGTAGGCAACCCAATCTGCTCATTTAACCTAAGCAACAACGCAGTACAAGCTGGCTTGTACTGGTGCTACAAGGTGCTTGTACTGGCACTACAAGATGCTTGTACTGGCACTACAAGCGGCTTGTAGCCCCACTACAAAGGGCCTTGTACGGATACGTTGCTAGTGACTTGTTGTGTAAGAATGTGTATCTAAAACCAATCTTTCTTTTACGATACGTGTTTCTTTGATGCACAATGGCGATATTTTCTTTTAAAATATCGGCTATAGGTGTTGTAAAAACAACAGAAAGTTTGTAACTTTGGATCGACAAAACTCGTGTTTCGGTTTATTCGGGCGAGCGATGGTGGGCAAATGGCTTATCGCGTAGCGTGAGAAACGCCACTAGTTAAGTAGTTAACCCCTCCTTTTGTTGTCAGACAAAATACCTTGTTAACTCATTGACCTGTACGCTTGTCAACAACAACGCCCCTAGCTAACTCGTTAACTTGTCATCTCGTCAACTAGTCAGCTGGTCAACTTGTTAACTTGTCAACCCGTTAACTGGTTAACTAACCAACAGCTATTGTCAACTAACGAAATACCATTTCTAACTAACAACATATAATTATGAAGAGACAAATTGAATTATCTGTATTGTGGGTACTCCTTGTTTTAGGGTTTCTTGCCCATACCTTGGCCGACGTGATGCCCGCATTCTGGGGCGAGAGTATCGTGGCGGTGCCTACTTCTGCCAACTCGCGCGAGCTTATCGCCTTAATGATGGGCATCTCTTACACGCTGCCCGTGCTTGCAATCTTTCTAGTTCTATGGGGAAAACACAAGGCTTGGCGCGTGATTCACGCTATCTTGGCTTGCCTTTTCGCCTTGTTCTGCCTACTGCACATGCTCGAATGGCTCGACCAATTCAATCCTGTGCAGCTCACCATCATGCCCTTAATGGCCATCGTTGGCATTATCTTGGCCGTGAAGTCCATCAAGTATGTTCGCGAAAATCAGTGCGTTGATGGCGAGGAAGAAGACGAGAATGTGGGTGATGAGGAAGAAGAAAGCGAAGAAGAAGTAAGTGAGGAAAAAGGCGAAGAGGTAAGCGAGAAGGAAGAAAAGGAAACAGAATAAGTGGATGAGTTAACTAGTTGACAAGCATACGAGTTGACGAGTTAACCACTTAACTCATCAATTTGTCGACTAGTTAACTCCTCCAAATTTTCGCCCTCCTAATACAACAACAGCATCCCAGCAAAGGCTGCATAGCCAATCATGCGTATGGGGTTAATCTTTAAGAACTTCGTTCCTGCAAATGTAGCAGCGAAAAGAAAGAGGCTAATGCCAAACTGCCAGGGGTTGATGGCGGGCGAACTGAAGTTCTCT
>CAUPVH010000356.1:0-2993 GCA_963514635.1 uncultured Prevotella sp.
CCAGCTTGCGCGTAGGGAATCATTGTTTCGAAAGTAATTCCGCCACTCGACTCCGTTTCACAACGACCGCCAACCATCTCAACCGCCTTGCGAGTAGCCTCAGGCGTAAAGTTGTCGAACATAATTCGGTCGCATCCTTCGTGCAACGCCTCTTCCAGCTCCTTAAAGTTCCTTACCTCACATTCTATTTTCAGGTCCTCCTTGCCATTCTTCCTGCAATACCTCTTGGCCATCGAGATGGCGTTATGCACACCGCCGCAAAAGTCGATGTGGTTGTCTTTAAGGAGAATCATATCAAAAAGCCCAATGCGATGATTCATACCTCCGCCAATCTTCACCGCCTCTTTTTCCAACATTCTCATGCCCGGCGTAGTCTTGCGTGTGTCCAGCACGCGTGTTTTTGTGCCGGCATCAATAAGTGCTTGTTGGTACTTGTGTGTCATCGTGGCAATACCACTCATGCGTTGCAGGATGTTAAGCATAAGACGTTCTGTTTGCAACAGGCTCCGTGTCCTGCCTTTCACGCTCATAGCAATGTCGCCAGGCTTCACCCGCGCACCGTCCTCTATATATATGGCTACTTCAAGTTCGGGGTCGAAGTTGTGAAAAACCTTCTTGGCAATGTTCACGCCGGCCAATATTCCTTCTTCTTTTATTAGCAATCTACTTTCGCCCGTGGCCTCTGCCGGTATACAACAAAGCGTGGTGTGGTCGCCGTCGCCGATATCTTCGCTAAAAGCAAGTTCGATAAGTCTGTCGTTAAGTTCTTCTACTGATAACATGATAATTCCTAATTAAGTTTATAAGCCCAGACGTTTGGACATTTCCAGCATCTTCTCAATGGGTTTAATAGCCTTTTGTGCCACCTCGGGTTGCACCTCGATGGTAGGCCACTCGTATTTCAAACAATTGTATAGTTTACTTAGCGTAATAAGTTTCATGAAGTTGCATTCGTTGCAGGCGCAGGAGCTGTCGTCGGGCGGAGCAGGAATAAATGTTTTCTGCGGTGCCGACTTCTGCATCTTGTTCAGTATGCCGCTTTCGGTGGCCACGATAAACTCTTGTGCGTCGTCTGCGATGCTGAATTTCAATAGGGCCGCCGTACTTCCCACCTTATCGGCGATGTTGATAACAGGGCCTTTGCATTCGGGGTGGGCCAATATCTTAGCCGCAGGGTGTTCTTTTTTCAGTTGCAGTATCTTTTCAACCGAAAACTTCTCGTGTACATGGCACGCACCGTTCCACAACAACATCTGTCTGCCAGTAAGTCCGTTGATGTAATTACCCAAGTTTCTGTCTGGTCCGAATATGATGGGCGTGTCTTTCGGCAAAGCGTCTACAATTTGCTTGGCGTTACTGCTTGTTACCACGATGTCGGTTACGGCCTTAGTTCCTGCCGACGTGTTTACGTAACTTATCACCGTATGCCCAGGATGAGCCTTAACAAACTGCTCGAACTCATCGGCCGGACAGCTCTCTGCCAACGAACACGAGGCGTTTAGGTCGGGGATAAGCACAGTTTTCTCTGGGCAGAGTATCTTGTTTGTTTCGCCCATGAAGTGCACACCGCACATAACGATGATGTCGGCATCGGTTGTTGCAGCCTTCTGTGCCAGTGCCAGACTGTCTCCAACGAAGTCGGCCAACTCTTGAATTACGCCCTCCGTGTAATAATGCGCCATGATAAGCGCATTTTTTTCTTTGCACATCCTGCGTATTTCCGCCTTGATGTCTGTCTTTTCAGAAATGGGTTCGTCTCTAAAACCCAGTTCCAACCATTTCTTGTCTACCATGTGTATATAGTTATAATACGAGAAAGTACAACTTTTTTTTATCTCACCGCCTGCTCATTGTTCATCGTAGGCATGCTTGGGATAGTCCACCGTGTAATGCAGTCCTCGGCTCTCTTTCCGCTCTATGGCCTGCCTTGTTATCAGGTAGCCCACGTTTATCATGTTACGCAATTCGCAGATGTCTTTCGTAGCCGTAACCCGTTTAAACAATTCTTCGGTTTCTTCGTACAGCAAGTTAAGCCTGTCCCATGCTCGTTTCAGTCGTAGGTTGCTCCGCACAATGCCCACATAGTTGCTCATAATCTCGCCAACCTCTCTTACGCTCTGCGTTATCAGCACGCGTTCTTCGTTGGTTAGGGTTCCTTCGTCGTTCCATTCGGGCACCTTTAAGTTAAAGTCGTAGTTGTGTACGGTTAGAACCGCATGTTCTGCGGCCGACTGCGCATAAACCACGGCCTCTATCAGCGAGTTGCTGGCAAGGCGATTCCCTCCGTGTAGGCCTGTGCACGAACATTCGCCAATGGCATAAAGCCTGTTGATTGAACTTTCGCCATTCAGGTTTACCTTTATTCCGCCGCACATATAGTGTGCGCTGGGGCACACGGGTATGTATTCTTTGGTGATGTCGATGCCCATGCTAAGGCATTTTTCGTAGATATGCGGAAAGTGTCTTTTCGTTTCTTCGGCATCTTTGTGTGTCAAGTCAAGGCACACATAGTCCAGTCCGTGTATCTTCATTTCGTGGTCGATGGCTCGTGCCACGATGTCTCTTGGTGCAAGCGAAAGGCGTTCGTCGTATTTCTGCATAAACTCCTCTCCGTTTGGCAGTCTAAGCACAGCCCCATAGCCACGCATCGCCTCGGTGATGAGGAAAGCCGGATGTGTTTCCGAAGGATTGTATAGAACGGTGGGGTGGAACTGCACAAACTCCATGCCTGCCACGGTAGCCTTAGCGCGATAGGCCATTGCAATGCCGTCTCCCGTGGCAATTACGGGGTTAGATGTCATGGCGTAAACCGCTCCCACGCCACCGGTTGCCATAAGCGTAACCTTGCTTAAAAAGGTGTCTACCTTTTGTGTTTCGGGGTTCAGGATGTATGCGCCATAGCATTCTATATCGGGTGTTTTGCGCGTAACCTGCACGCCCAAGTGGTGTTGCGTGATAATTTCAACGGCATAATGGTTTTCTAGCACGGTAAT
>CAUPVH010000357.1:0-2990 GCA_963514635.1 uncultured Prevotella sp.
TATCAAACTTATTATATAAAGCCCTAAACAACATGGAAGATAAAAAAACTTGCCTGCACGACAGGCACGTTGCACTAGGTGCACTGATGCAACCTTTTGCGGGCTACGACATGCCCATTCAGTATTCGTCTATCACCGACGAACATAACGCCGTGCGTAACCATTGCGGCGTGTTCGATGTTTCGCACATGGGCGAAGTGTATATCACAGGAAACGAGGCCGAAAAATACGTCAATCACATCTTTACAAACGACATCGCCGGTGCGCCCGTTGGCAAGGTGTTCTACGGAATGATGCTTTATCCCGACGGCGGAACGGTAGACGACCTGCTGGTTTATAAGCTTGGCGAGAACGAATTTTTCCTCGTTATCAATGCTGCAAACATAGATAAGGACGTAGATTGGATGAGACAGAACGCCGCTGGCTATGACGTGGCCATCGACCATTGCTCGGATTACTACGGACAACTGGCAGTTCAGGGTCCCGAGGCCGAGCAAGTGATGGAAGAAGTGCTGGGCTTAGCCTGCAAGAAACTGGAATTTTACACCGCCAAAACCATCGCAACCAATGGCGCAAACGTCATTGTGAGCCGCACAGGCTACACGGGCGAGGATGGTTTTGAGATTTACGGGCCTCACGAATTTATCGTTGAACAGTGGGATAAGCTGATGGCAAGCAAGCGATGCGTGCCTTGTGGCTTGGGATGTCGCGACACGTTGCGCTTTGAAGTGGGTCTTCCGCTCTACGGCGACGAACTAAGTAACGAGATTTCTCCCGTCATGGCAGGGTTCAGCATGTTCTGTAAGCTAGACAAAGAAGAGTTTATCGGCAAAGAGGCTGTGGCAAGACAAAAGGCCGACGGCGTGGAAAAGAAGGTGGTGGGCATTGAACTGAAAGATAAAGCCATACCTAGACACGGCTACGACGTGGTGAAAGACGGCGTGAAAGTGGGCGAAGTAACCACTGGCTACCACTGCATATCGGTAGACAAGAGTGTGTGCATGGCACTCGTAGACAGCCAATACGCCAAGCTGGGCAACGAACTCGAAATACAAATTCGCAAGAAAACGTTCCCCGGAACAGTGGTGAAGAAATGCTTTTACGATAAGCATTATAAGAAGTAAAGCAACTAGGTGATGGGCTAACAAGTTGATAAGGCCTCACCCCCAACCCCTCTCCAAGGGGAGAGGGGAGGGGTATGTTTTGTTAGTTGACGAGTTTGCCAGTGGACAAGTCGATAAGTCTACAAGTTTACCAGTCTACAAGTTTCCAAGTTAACGAATTGACAAGGATTGCCGTCCACTCTGCAATCAAGCATACGGCTTAACTCCTTAACTCCTTAACTCCTTTAACTCCATAACCCTTAACCAACAACTCAGTAACTAAAAAACTTAAAATACAACACTATGGCTAAATTTATTGAAGGACTCTATTATAGCGAGTCGCACGAATATGTACGTGTAGAGGGAGAGTATGCATACATCGGCATCACCGACTATGCACAAAACGCATTGGGCAACGTGGTTTATGTAGACCTGCCCGAAGTGGACGACGAGATTGAAGCAGGCGAAGACTTCGGCGCAGTAGAAAGTGTTAAGGCTGCTAGCGACCTCACTTCGCCCGTTAGCGGCGTGGTGGTGGAAACCAACGAGGCACTGGAAGACGAACCCGAACTGATTAATAAGGACGCATTTGCAAACTGGATTATGAAGGTGAAACTGGCCGACACAACCGAATTGGACAACCTGATGGACGCCAAAGCCTACGAAGCATTCTGCAATAAGTAAGCCCCCAATAACCCACTAACGCTATGCAATATAAGTTTTTTCCGCATACGGAAGAGGACATCAAGCTGATGCTTGATAAGATTGGTGTGCCTTCGCTAGACGCGCTCTTTGCAGAGGTGCCCGAAGAAATACGCTTCCGACGCGACTACGACCTGCCCAGTGCAAAGAGCGAAATAGAAATAAGAAACCTCTTTGGCAACTTGGGCAAGCAAAACAAGCAACTGACGGTGTTTGCCGGCGGCGGCGTGTACGACCATTACACGCCGTCTATCGTGCCATATCTCGTTTCGCGCTCCGAGTTCCTCACCAGTTACACCCCCTATCAGGCCGAAATATCGCAAGGCACGCTGCACTACATCTTCGAGTTTCAAAGCATGATGGCCGAACTTACCGGCCTGCCCATCGCCAATGCCTCGATGTACGATGGCAGCACAGCCACTGCCGAGGCCGCCATCATGGCCGTGGCATCGGGTAAGAAGGCCAATAGGGTGTTGGTTTCCGAAACGGTAGACGATAAGATTTTGGCCGTAATACGCACCTATACCCACTTCCAAGGTGTGCAAATAGAGGTGGTTCCTGCCGAAGACGGCGCCACATCGCGCACCGCCATGCAAGAAAAATTGCAACAAGGCGGTGTGGCGGGCATGATTGTTCAGCAGCCCAACAAGTACGGCATCATTGAAAACTACGACGGCTTTGCCGACGATTGCCACCAACAAAAGGCACTTTTCGTGATGAACAGCGTGGCAGCCGACCTCGCCTTGCTGAAATCGCCGGGCGAACTGGGGGCAGACATCGCCGTGGGCGACGGCCAATCGCTGGGCATACCCATGCAATTCGGCGGCCCGTCGGTGGGTTATCTCTGCTGTACCGAGAAACTGATGCGCAAGATGCCAGGGCGTATTGTGGGCCAAACAAAAGACAATCGCGGGCAACGAGCCTTTGTGCTCACGCTGCAAGCACGCGAACAACACATCCGCCGCGAAAAGGCCACGTCGAATATCTGTTCTAATCAGAGCCTTATGGCTTTGTGGGTAACCATCTATCTCAGTGTAATGGGCAAAGAAGGACTGAAAGAGGCCGCACAAATGTCGGTAGACGGGGCACACTATCTCTACGAAAAGCTCATCCAAACGGGTAAGTTTAAGCCTGCGTTCAACCAGCCTTTCTTCAACGAATTTTGCGTAAAATATGTTGGCGGAG
>CAUPVH010000358.1:0-2984 GCA_963514635.1 uncultured Prevotella sp.
TAAAGGTTGTTGCCATGCACGGCCAATTGTCCGTTTGGAGAAAGGTCCTTCAAATCTGAAGCAGCCATCGTCAAAGGCAATTGGAAATGTTTCCAAGTAGCGAATCCACCCGCTGCAAAGCCTGTTTCTGTTGTACCACCAGAATAAGAGGTCTGCGAACAAATCATACTACCTGTCTTTTCACTCACAGTAACGTTTTGTGCTTTGCTTGGTATGCCACTAAACACAGCACCGAGCAAGAGTGCGGCGAACAGCCTGCCACGTGTCTTTGCGTGTAAAAACATTCTTCTCATAACACTCGTTTTTAAAATTAATAATTGTTGATAGATATACTTCTTTATAAACACATACATCAAACACAGGCCTTACAACATATTCCCTAAGGACTGTGTAAGCCATTTAGGAAAGGTTGCTATCTTAGCCTATGCCATTTCCCGTCAATAGAGATAATGCGAAAGTTGCACATACTCATAAATACACTACTTGATAAAGCTTAAATACTTGGTAACAAAGTTTTCACTATTATCGTTAATAATTCTCACTTTTCATTAGGTTTGCATCTTACAGTTTAGTATTGTTATCTCTGAATACCTACACTGTTGCAAAGATACTCATCTATTATTGGGGATGGAGGACAGAAATGACATTCTCAGCCCTTCAATCATGTTGCAAAAGCACCTTAATTGTTTCCTGATCTTAATTTATCGGAATATTTCTAAGCGCAAAAATAGACCTAATAATTCGTTTCGTAAAATAATTGAAGGCGCAAAATTGCGCAATGAAGAATAAATAATGCGCAAATTAGCGCAAACCGCACAAAAAGAGTGTCCAAGAAGTATGTTTTTTCATATCAATAAGCAAAGTTTTGATGCGCCTAACTAGGACATCCCAATATAATTTTATATCTTTGCCGTAAAGTACAGCAGTTTCCACCCTCATGATGGGCCTCATTCAAAAGCGCAACATGTCAATGAGAGGAGGATTATCTTTGAACATATCACCTAGAACAAAGCGGGTGAAACAAACGCAAAATGTTTTCATTAACAGGATAGCGTCAAAGACTAACCAATTGATTTGATGAACAATGATATGCGACTTTTCTAACAATGTCGCGCCTCTGAGAACTTATACGGCATTCGGCACTGCATTCCAAACTATGCTAAGCCTACTAAGAAACGTAAAATCAATAACATTAACCACAAATGAAAATAACTACTTTAACTACGCAATGCGAGAAATTCGTCACTTCGCACACAAAAGACAAGGAAGAGCGAGTACGTTTCTTCGTTTTCTTCGCAGGAGCCATTCAACTCATCGTTTTCACCATACTGAACATCGTGGGCACTATTGGCATCTACCACCCCTTCTTACAAGCAGCCTCCTTTGCTCTCCTTGGACTCTGCATAACGATGGTTACGTTATATCTACACCATAGACTGTCGCTCATCTCTGCTTTCGCCACATTTGCCATTACTGCCCAATTACTTGAAATGGCACGCATTGCATTTCTGCTCTTCATGAAACCCCTAGGATACGAGCCAATGGTTATCTATTACCAAGTAGGCTCGTACACCATCCTACTATACCTTGCACTGGGATTTATACCCAAAACTCCTTTCGTGGTAACAACTTTGAATGTTGCCACCTTACTCTTCATAACGCTTTACGATGGCAACGCCATTGACCAACAAATAGCCCTGCTCTTCACATTACTCTGTATCTTTACTTGTGCCTTGGCTTATATCAGTCAACAAGGCATGGACGAAATACATCAAGAGAATAAAGACTATCAAGACACACACAACTCGATACTCACAGCTTTCAACATGAACCAAAGCGAACTAATAGCTTATCTGCAAATCTGTCGCGCAAAAGAGCCCAACAGCAAGCACATCGACATGCTTTTAAGCCAACTTAACGAGCAATCGAAACACAACCTTATCCATGCGGCGATGGTTTTAAAGAAAAAGCACGATGCCCAACAGCTTGAACTAAGCAAATGCTTTCCTAACCTTACTCATACCGAACTAGAAGTGAGTAGGCTGGTTGTTGAAGGGAAAACGCTTAGCGAAATCGCGCTAATTATGGGAAAAACAACAACAAACATCAGCACCGTGCGCGGAAATGTGCGAAAGAAACTAGGCCTGCAACCCGACGAAGACCTTGAAGAGAAATTAAAAGAGCTGGCCATGCCCATAAATAGAACATTGAGAAAGGCGTTTTAAACGAAATTCAAAACTTCTCGTGCTACAATATATACAACTAACGCATAGGTTAATAACCATTTATTCCTCAAAGTACACCCATAAATCAGTCACCCATACGCACATAAAAGAGCCACATCTCACTCTTTGTACAAAGTGGATGTGGCCCTTAATGTTTCGGTCTTGTCAGTTGCTGCCGTTTGTTTACACCCAATATGGTCAACAGATTGTCCATAGACACCTCCGTTTTGGGTGCATGTGTTTGTCAGCCTACCTTATATATATATGACTTATAACACACTCTACACAACAGCCATTGCAACATTTATTTATTAGTTACCCACCACAACAGCAAAATAAGCCTTCTTGCCTGTTGGGTAAATGCCTTGTATATAAAGCACGGGGTCTTTGCTTGTCGATGCTTCCTTAACGGCTTTCTGCAAGTCTTCGGTCGACTTGATAATCTGTTCGTTCACCTTCTGGATGATAAAGCCTTTGGCAACGCCAGCATCTTTCAGTGCTCCATTGTTCACCCTTATTACTTCCAAGCCCGAACTGATGTTCAGTTGTCGCTTTTGGTCGTCGGTAATTTCCTTGAAGTTGCCGCCAAGAATGTCTAGGTCGGCACTCTTCATCACTTTCGTGTTGCCCTGAGCATTCTTCAAAGTAGCCGTAGCAGTTGTTTTTTTCTTATTACGCAAGTAAGTAATGGTAATCTTGTCGCGAGGCTTTTTGCCCGAAAGCAATTCTTGAAGTTCGGCCATCTTGGTAAGCTTTGTT
>CAUPVH010000359.1:0-2983 GCA_963514635.1 uncultured Prevotella sp.
GTACAAGCAAGCTTGGCATTGTTTGTTTGGCTTAACAAAAACGTGCGCCTAAAAGGTCAATCCGTTGTTTGCGGCAAGTGTGTATCTTATTTTAGGTAGATTGCAGAGCTTTGTGTCTGCGCCACATTGCAGTGCGTAGTTGTCGCCACACCAACGCATGTTTATCAAGAAGAGGGCGTTTAAAAGTGTTTTTTTACTTCAACAGTTTCTCTGTAAGTTTCTCCAGCATGTCTTTGGTCATCGAGTCGAGGTCGTATTGCGGCATCCAGCCCCACTCTTTCCTTGCAGCCGAGTCGTCCATTTGGTCGGGCCAGCTGTCGGCGATGCTCTGTTTCAAGGGGTCAACTTCGTAAACCATTTCAAACTCAGGCTTGTATTTCCTAATGGCTTGGTAGATGGTTTCGGGGTCAAAGCTCATAGAGGCGATGTTAAAACCGTTGTGATGTACCAGCTTATCCTTGTCGGCCTCCATTAGTTGAATGGCAGCATGCAAGGCGTCGGGCATGTACATCATGTCCATACGCGTACCCTTACCGATAGGACAAACAAACTTTTCACCCTTAACTGCCGAGTAATAAATGTCTACGGCGTAGTCGGTTGTTCCACCTCCGGGAGGAGTTACGTACGAGATGATACCAGGGAAGCGCACCGAACGCGTGTCTACTCCATATTTTTTTTGGTAATAGTCGCTCAATAATTCGGTTGTAACTTTCGATACGCCATAGATAGTTGCAGGACGTTGAATGGTGTCTTGCGGTGTCATTACATGCGGCGTGTCTGGTCCAAACGAACCAATCGAGCTTGGCGTAAACACAGCACAACCATTCTCGCGTGCCACTTCCAAGATGTTCCACAACCCGTCAATGCCGATTTTCCATGCCAATCGCGGTTTACTCTCGGCCACAACAGAAAGCAAAGCGGCCAAGTTATAGATGGTGTCGATGTTGTACTTACGCACCACTTCGGCAATCATCTCCGGATTTGTCACGTCGGCAATGGCACAAGGTCCTGCATCTTTCAGCTCGCCCTTGGGCTCTGCGCCCTGAATGTAGCCTGCCACCACGTTACTGTTACCGTAACGTTTCCTTAATTCACCAGTAAGTTCAGAACCTATCTGGCCCGTAGATCCAATGACTAAAACATTTTTCATAACTGTTTTATCTGTTTTTTTGTTTTTCAGATGCAAAGTAAACGCTTTTTCTTATATGTATAAAAAGTTAATATTTAAAGAAGTTTAAAATTTCGCGAGTTCGCAAAAAAAACTCCATTTACGACCTTTGTATCAAAAAAAATGATTTACTTTGCTCTTTGTAACTTAAATTTAAGGATCATTATGTATGGCAAAATGAAAGAACATCTCAGCAAGAGCATCGCTGAGATTAAAGAGGCCGGACTCTATAAAGAGGAAAGGCTCATTGAGAGTGCTCAACAAGCCGCTATCACGGTGAAGGGAAAAGAAGTGTTGAACTTCTGCGCCAACAACTACTTAGGCCTATCTAACCATCCTCGCCTTATCGAAGGTGCAAAGCGCATGATGGACCGCAGGGGATTCGGCATGTCGTCTGTTCGCTTTATCTGTGGCACACAAGATGCCCACAAAGAGCTGGAACAGGCCATATCCAACTACTTCCAAACCGAAGACACCATTCTCTATGCCGCCTGTTTCGATGCCAACGGAGGTGTGTTCGAACCGCTTTTCACCGATGAAGACGCCATTATCAGCGATGCACTTAACCACGCGTCCATCATCGACGGCGTTAGACTCTGTAAAGCAAAACGCTATCGCTACCAAAACGCCGACATGGCCGACCTTGAACGCTGTCTGCAAGAGGCGCAACAACAGCGTTTCCGCATCATTGTTACTGATGGCGTGTTCTCAATGGACGGCAATGTGGCGCCTATGGACCAAATATGCGACTTGGCAGAAAAGTACGATGCGTTGGTAATGGTAGACGAATCGCACTCGGCAGGCGTGGTTGGCGCAACGGGACATGGCGTTAGCGAACTTTGCAAAACCTATGGTCGCGTTGACATTTACACTGGAACATTGGGCAAGGCCTTTGGTGGTGCATTGGGCGGATTTACTACTGGCCGCAAAGAAATTATCGACATGTTGCGCCAAAGAAGTCGTCCCTACCTCTTCTCAAATTCACTTGCGCCTTGCATCATTGGCGCCAGCATCGAAGTTTTCAAGATGTTGGCCGAAAGCAATGAACTTCACGACAAGCTAGTAGACAACGTAAACTACTTCCGCGACAAGATGATGGCGGCTGGTTTCGACATCAAACCCACTCAAAGTGCTATCTGCGCTGTAATGCTTTACGATGCCAAACTGTCGCAGGTGTATGCATCGCGCATGCTCGACGAAGGCATTTACGTAACAGGTTTCTATTATCCCGTTGTACCCAAAGAGCAAGCACGCATCAGGGTGCAAATTTCCGCAGGCCACAATCGCGAACAACTAGACAAGTGTATTGCGGCATTTATTAAGGTTGGTAAAGAACTTGGGGTGCTGAAATAAGCCCTCCCACCTTTTATATATACGCTCCCGAAGGGAAAGTGCAATCCTTCGGGAGTGTTTTCTTTGGTAAACCTTTACCAAAGACACACGCAGTTAACCCAACAACTCGTAAATTTGTTGACTAGCTAAACAGAAACGATTGTTGCACTCATTAGCTTTGCAACTTGTGTACGTGTTAAGTAGTTAACTCGCAAACTCGATGTTTGTAATGTTTTTGGTGTAACATTTAACATTATGAGTGCTCTTTCCGTCCACTAATCGCCCACCTTGTCGCAAAAAATCGATTCTCGCGGAGGTTGGTTTCGATGCAAAAAGGGGTTAGTTTGTGAATGCGGCAAAATGAATTTTTATTTAAAAGAACTTCCATTTGCACCCGTTTTGGGGCTATTTGCTGCTAAATACAGTGTAATATGCCGCTAAACGCAGTGCGTTTTGGTGCTAAATGCAGTGCGTTTTGGTGCT
>CAUPVH010000360.1:0-2975 GCA_963514635.1 uncultured Prevotella sp.
TGCAGGAAAACACTGCGACAAGCTATGTTAGCTACATTAAAGCTATAGACAGAGATCTCATCAGTAAAACGCCTTATAAAGGCATAATAGCAGATCTAAAAGACAACTTGGCAAGCCGTCCAAGTAAAGTCTTAGCACTTCTTCAAAGCATCCTGGAAACTGTTGAAGAGACAAAAAGAATCAAAGACGAAACCTTCATGTCAGCCAAGGATTTAAATAATGGATGTAGTGCTTTAAAACAATATCTCAAGTTCCTAAGAAAACAATATTCCGATAAAGTCAATACGGAAGAAGTGTCAGTTGCAGACGAAGAACTAGATAAGGAAGTAGAAGAGATAGAGGCAATGACCGAATCTGGTAATGTCACAATTATAACCAAGGAAGACCTAAGAAAGGCTTTTAGATTAAGACTGAGCACACAAGATAGGCCCGCACAATTCTCAATCAAACTGATTGCAGGCATTTTTAAGAAACAAAAAGATGAAGAAGGAGTGATAGAGAATAGCATTAGGACATTCCATCCACAGTTTAAGTCCTTTGCAGACTTTGTTGACACTTGGGTTTCAGAAGTTTTCGACACGATTAAGGTGTTATCAAAAGACGATGAATTCTTCATGAGGGATGTCAATGCATTTGAACTTTGGCCACAAGCCCATACCGTAAATGTCATCATGGATTCGGGCTACAAGTTCACCTTGTACACCCATAAGAACCAGAACAGTAGCGAACGCATTCTAATGAGTGAGGGAATGCGGGCAATGAGGCTGAAAAGCATTACGCTCGAGCATACTCCAACCATGTTCTCCATTCTACAAGACAATTCTGAACGATTGCAGGGAATAAAGAAGATGGCCGATTTGATGCAAAAGGAAATGGAAGGAAACGACATCACCGTACAGCCTTGGGATAAAGCAATAACAAAGCTTCGCCAACTCATCTCGTTCGAAGATATTAAAGACTATGCCGACGACATCGTTAGAGACCTGCTATTTATTAAGGAGAAGGGACATATTGAACTGATGGGAGATTTGTTTAACACCAATCCTGGCAACAAGAGGTAAAAGTAACCGTATCGCAACAAAACGATCATATCAATTGAACAACTATACCTCTGTGGTTAAGAAAAACGATAACACGACAGCATAAGCAAGAACACATAACACAAACAACCCGCTTTAACACAAGTTATATTGCCTTGTGTTAAAGTGGGTTGTTTATGTTAAGCCTACCAATTAGCCATTAAGCAAAGTAGGATGTGAGGTATTATTGCATGCATAAAGTCACAGCTTAACAACGATTTGGCCAACAATGCTGTGACAAGATGCTGTTCTACGCGCTTAACTTTATTTCTTCTTTGCAGCCGTAGGACTGTTTTTCTTAATGATGTTGTATGCCGAATAAAGGCCTAGTTCGCCTGCCTTGCTAAGGTCTTTAACGCCTTGCGAGCGTTCGCCACGGGCAACATGGGCCAGACCGCGATTGAAATAGGCCTCGGCAAAACGACTGTCTAGTTTAATAGCCGCCGTATAATCGGCAATTGCTTTATCGTTGTTGCCTTGGTTGTAGTACAAGTTCGCCCTACAATAATAGAGGTAAGCACTTTGAGGTTGTAGGGTTATAGCGCGGTTTAAGTCGGACAAAGCCCCTGCTTCCAGCAGTTTCGCATCTGCGCCATTGGATGCTTTGAAACCACTCATGGCCATTTGGCACACTGCCCGATGCCAATAGGCCAAGGCCGAGGTGCTGTCGAGCGAGAGTAACGTTGTGAGGTCGGCTATCGCACCATCGAAATTTTGCAGTGTGCCGTAGGTCACCGCACGCTGTAAGAGCAAGGCTCGCAACTCTGCATTGTTGGTATTGGCACCTATTCGCTGTGTCAACGACTCGGCAAGAACAAAGAAATCCTTCGAACGACGCTCGTCTAACTGTTCGTTTCCACAAGCAACGTATAAGGGACGGCCAAGCTTTGCCACACGATTGAAGTGTTCAACGTCGCGGTCGAAAGCCTGATACGAACGTATTCCGTTGGCGTATGGCACGAGCGAGAGGTGGAACATGGGCATGAGCGATGTGCTGGTGGCGTTGTCTTGCACGCGTCCGCGATAACGACTTTCGTATTCGTGGGCCACTTCGTTTTCGTCGCTCACCACCATTTGGTTGTACTTGTCCATATTTATCTCGCTACGTTTGCGCACTTCTTTCAGCTTGGCTCGTGTCCAACGCGCCTGAACGCCCAAGCGTTTGTCCATCTGCGCTTTGAAAATCTTAAACTCGTCGAGTTCGGCTTTGGCCACCATGCCCAGTCGGCGATAGCAACGGGCGCGATAAGAAAGTCCCACCCAGAAGTTGGGGAACTGCTTAATTACCGTAGAATAGTCGTCGATGGCGGCGCGTATGTTACCCGTTTTCTCGTGAAGTATACCGCGATTGAACACGGCCATGAAGTTGTTTGGCTCCATCTTGATGATGAAATCGAAGTCGGCAATGGCCCTATTATCGTCGCCCAGCTGCAAACGAAGTAGTCCGCGGTTGTAATGTCCTAGAAAATTGTTGGGGTCTAGTTCCAGTGCAAAGTCGTAATCGGCCATTGCTCCACGCAAGTTATTGAGGTTTACGCGAGCGATGGCACGGTTAAGATAGTTGTCCACGTTCTTGGATTTCAGGTGAATGGCCTTTCCCAAGAACTCATCAGCCTCACGCCATTGCTTGCGCGACAGGCTTATATAGGCCCTCATGGTCCACAGATTGGCATCGTATGGGTCTAGTTTCAGGCCTTTGTCCAGCCATTCTGCGGCTTTCAGCGTGTCTTTCTCGTGCAAATACACCTCCGCGTTTAGGGTATAGGCGTTGGCATAGTCGGCCCAACGCTTCACAATCGTATCAATATCGTGGTGCGCACCAGCATAGTCCTTTCCGTTCATGCGGCAAGCTGCGCGATTATACCAATAGTTTCGGTTGCACGGATTGAGCTTGAT
>CAUPVH010000361.1:0-2972 GCA_963514635.1 uncultured Prevotella sp.
AACATCGTCTTACTATCGTGTGTTGTCTCGCTTTCTAAGCGGCTCTTTAAGTGGGCATCTCCCTTTTGTAAAAAGGGTTTCGGACAAGCCCATTTCGTTATCATTACCTAAATTATCCTAGCAAATTATACCCATGTTGATGTATCTGATAAAAGCAAACGTTGTGTTGGTGGTGCTTTTCGGGTTTTACCAACTCATTAGCGCAGGCGACACTTTCTTTAAATGGCGGCGTCTGTCGTTGCTCACAGTCTACGTGCTGTCGCTGTTGTTGCCCACGATAGACCTCTCTGTGCTGGTTAACGAAACGGCACCGCTGGGCAATATCTTGCCGCGCATGGCCTACAACCTGCCCGAAGTGATGGTAAAGCCTACACGCGATGCCTTTGATTGGCAACAGCTAGCCGTTTGGCTATACGCTGGCGTGGCCTTGGCTTTGCTCTTGCGCGTGCTTTGGCAGGTTGTTGTGGTGTGTAGGTTGGCACAGCGCAGTGAACGCACAACGTTGCACGGCACAGCGGTTTGTTTGTTGACAGGCGATTACAGCCCCTTTTCATTTTTCCGTTGGATATTCGTTAACCCTGTTAACAAGTCGCCATCGCAGGTAAAGCAGATACTGACACACGAACAAACGCACGTGGCGCAATGGCATTCGGTAGACGCGTTGCTGTCGCAACTCTTTGTCGCCGCCTTTTGGTTCAACCCCGTGGCGTGGCTGATGCGCCTGCAAGTGCGCAACAATCTTGAATATCTGGCCGACCGCTCGGTTATCAGTGGCGGTACGGACAAAAAGGCCTACCAATACCATTTGTTGGCCGTGGCCTATCGAACGAATGTAGCTACAATAACTAATAATTTCAATGTATTACCTTTAAAGAAAAGAATTAAGATGATGAATAAGCAAACATCCAATCCGTTGGCACGCTTTAAGTACTTGCTTTTCGTGCCGCTGGCCATCGCTTTGTTGGCGATGAATAGTACCACAATTAGGGCAAATGTGCAGAAAAAGGTGGTGAAGACAACTAAAACCACGAAGAAGGCAGATGCAAGCAGCAAAGTGTATGAGGTGGTTGAGCAGATGCCTACCTTCCCAGGTGGGGACGCAGCACTGATGAAATACCTTGCGGAGAATATAAAATACCCCGTTTCAGCGCAGAAAGCCAAAGAGCAAGGTCGTGTTGTGGTTCAGTTTATTGTAGAGAAAGACGGGGCGGTAACTGGCGTTAAGACGGTTAGGTCGGTAACACCTGCGCTCGATGCTGAGGCAGTAAGGGTGATAAAGGCCATGCCTAAGTGGACTCCGGGTAAGCAAGGCGGCCAACCTGTGCGCGTGAAGTATAACGTACCTGTGTCTTTCAGATTACAATAATAGGGGCAAGTAAGATTGACAAGTTAATGAGTTGACAGGCTAAATGTGGGGTTGGCTTGCGTCTTTCTCCCATCTCCTTGTTGGCTCGTTAACTTGCCAACGCACCGCCTTTTTCGTCGTTTAACGGCAGATAGAGCTGCTACCTTAATAAATAAATACGAACGTTTTCGTTAAGCCAAATGAACAATGCCGAGCTTGCTCGGACATTGTCATGGCGAGAAAATGCACTTTTAGAAGAATGAAAAAGAACCATTTAATATATTAATGAGTATGAAGAATAAGCAAAAAACAAATTCGTTTGCAGGTTATAAGTACCTGCTTTTCGTGCCATTGGCTTTCGCCCTGGTGTTTATGAACAGTTGTAAGAGAAAGACGAACGTGCAGAAACAAGTAATGGAGGGCACAAAAGTCAAAGTGAAAGCTGAAACAGGCGAGGACACAGCACAAATCAAGGGTGCTGAACCAACGGATAAGGTGTATGAGGTGGTTGAGCAGATGCCTACTTTCAAAGGTGGAGATGCTGCACTGATGAAGTACCTTTCGGAGAACATCAAGTATCCCGAAGCGGCTGAGAAAGCAGGAGAACAAGGCCGCGTTGTGGTTAGCTTTACAGTAGAGAAAGATGGGGCGGTAGCTGACGTAAAAGTAGCCAGGTCGGTAACGCCGACGCTCGATGCAGAGGCGGTAAGGGTTATAAAGGCCATGCCCAAGTGGGTTCCTGGCAAACAAGACGGCCAGTCTGTGCGCGTAAGGTATAACGTGCCTGTGTCTTTCAAATTACAATAGCATACAGCTAGGTTGGCAACGTTGACGAGTTAATGGGTTGACAAGCGAATGTGGGGTTGGCTAGTGGCTTATTCCCCTCCTCCTTGTTGGCTCGTTAACTTGTTAACGAAGTGGCTTTTAGCATTTTAATGACTGGTTATGCCGTTTCCTTAACGAGATAATACGTTGCATCTAACAAATAAATGCGTATGAATAACAAACAAACGCCCAAATTGTTTGCAGGCTTTAAGTGTCTGCTTTTAGCAATTTCGGCCCTTGTCTTGTTGGTTATTGTCTTCGCTCCTGCTGGGGCGAACGCGCAGAATAAAAAGGTGAAGAAAGCCCAAACGCATAAGGACACCACAACAGATGATAAGGTTTACGATGTGTGTGAGCAGATGCCCACCTACGAAGGCGGTGATGCAGCACTGTTGAAATACCTTAGAGAAAACTTGAAATTCCCTGAAGAGGCTAAGGAAAGAGGGATGCAGGGGCGTATGGTGGTTGGTTTTATCGTTGAGAAAGACGGATCTCTCACTAACGTTAAGGTGTTACGGGCGGTGGATATAGCCCTTGATGCCGAGGTATTAAGGTTGGTTAAGGGCATGCCTAAATGGATTCCTGGCAGGCAAAATGGGCAACGTGTGCGCGTAAAATACCTACTGCCCATACATATATGTTTGCAATAGGTACTCTTATATCTTTTTTATCCTTGCTTATCACCTAATAATTCAATATCTTTGTAAAGCAATGGCAATGCAAGACAGCTGTAACGTATAACCATTTAAATAATCATGAGTATGAATAACAAACAAACCCCTAATCTGTTTGCAGGCTTTAA
>CAUPVH010000362.1:0-2965 GCA_963514635.1 uncultured Prevotella sp.
TGGTATATAGCAAACAAGGAATAACCTTTTAGGCCATTTTTTGAACTAGCCTTAACATCATTTCTCAATGTGTTTCTTCTTCAAATAGCCGGTCGAACCATTGGCGCAACAATACTTTGTTGGGCAGGATATTTCGTATCTCGTTAAGATATTGTTCGTTTATCGAACCAGGAATCCACAACTTGATATAACCCGAAGTTGAATATTTGTCGGTGAGATGCCGCTGAAAGCGTTCCCATTGTTCCTCCCTGCTCAACTCTGGATAATTGGTTAGCCCGTATTGCACCGTACGCCTGAACACCATTTCAGGCTCTAAATCTCTATCGGCCTCAGCAGTAATCTTGCCATACACACTTCGTGGCGAGCGCGAACTAGATGCGCGATGGTCTTCAACGGCCTCTTTCAGCGTTACTATTTGGTCCTTGCTGAACCACTTTCGCAAGCGTTGGTCGGCCATTAGTATCTTTCCGCTAGTAATATGGTGTATGGCCCGTGGACCTTCAAGCCCTAAATCGTGATAGGCAGCAGCCACATAAGCCATGTTAACATCGGCTCCAATCTTCTCGGCCAACACCAACGCACGCTTAATTACGAGCATAACATGTGCCATGTTGTGCGCGCGGTCGAACTGATTGTAACGTGGAAGTATGTTTCGTTCTACAAACTCCATCAAGTCTAGTTGTACAGACGATACTGCCATGAGGGTTTCTTGTATTAAATGATAAACGTAAAAAGGAGGAAACGCTTATTTCGGTCCTCCTTTTTACGTAGGCATGTTTCCTAAGCGGGTGTTATGTTACGCGCCCTGCTTTGAAATGTTAGCCTCTGTTTATGTTTTCTTCCTGTTGCCAGTCAAGTTTACGGGATAACGTTGTTGGCTTTTAATCCATTTCTTTTTCCGCTCCTCGTACTCTTGGTTCTTGTTCTCAATATAATTATCGGCCATCGCTTAGCAGCTTTGAATTATTGCACTTTGGTGTAAATCACGCTAAGCTTGATGGGACTACCCTCAGCTCCTGTGCCTTTAAGCAGCTTGGTGCTGGTTAGCGACATGTTGTGTACAATCTTCGTGATTACCGTTTCGTTACCGCCTGACTGGGTGCGACGCTTAACTGTAGTAACTGTTACAGGCACAATCATCAGTTTATTCCAATTGGGTTTGGTGCGATCGGCTTTCTTCATCACGTTTACTACATTGGCGATATTGTTGAAAGAATAGGTATTTGTCACAAGCGTTCCCAAGAACGACGTTTTATTGTCCATCAATATGTCTTGCTTAAAGAAACTATCAACACTATCTACGGGCAACAGTAGTACGTTAGTGGCGGCATCAAGTGCGTTCTTGCTCTGCGTGGAGTTATTAGCACGAGGCACCGTTAACTTCACTTGGTTGATGTTCTCGCCGTCGTGTCCTTGTGTAAGCTGGTCTACGGGGATAGTAAGTTGCGTGAAAAAGCCTGCTGGTGTTTTCAGATAAGTGTACTTGCTGTCGCTAAGCAATGCGGCGTTGTCTGCCGTATTAGTTATCTTCGTATATTGCAGAACCTCTTCTGTCCCTGCAAACGACACCCAAGTGGTTGAGTCTTTGCCTTTCACCTTATAACGATAGAACACATTGAGCAAGCAACCCTCTACATGCGCCATTGCACCTAATCCACCTTTATACTTGAAGTAGAAACCAGGAAGAACCTTATTGAGGAAGTTGTACGTGTTTTTGAAGTATTCGGGGTGCTTGTCATAGGTCTGCAACAAGTAGGTACCGAAGTTCTTATAACGCGTTCCGTCTTTGGCCACATATTGCTCGTTCAAGCGGATAAGAATGCCTTTTGTTTTACCAGCAGCTGAGGTAAGTGTGTAGCTCACATCCTTGTTGATGGCGTTTGAGGTGCGTAGGTAGCCACCAGCCTCGACATCAAAGTTGGTATAAAAGGCTCTTTTCTCCAACATGGGTTTCTCCATCTCGTGCATGTTGAGTGTAGTCACCACGGTAGAGTCGCCATACGACTTGCCAAAAGGCAAAAACAATTCGCACGAGTCGGCGTAAATCTCATTGCCTTGCTTACTAACGATACTGTCTTTAACAGGCAGACCAAGGTTGGCCAAACTGTGTAACTGAATCATTGCATCGCCTGTAATGTACGAACCCGTTTCTGGGTCGCGCACTTTTCCAAGGTAAGCGATGGTGTTTTTAGACAACAACGAGTCTACGGCCACGGTGTTACTGGCTACCGCAAACGAGTCGGTGGCCACTACAAAGCTGCCTTCCTTGATGAGCGAGCCGCCCAACGTGTCGGTGTTATCGTCGCAACCTACAATGGATAGTGCCATGCAGGCGATGGGGATAATTGCTTTTAAGTTCATGTTCGTTCAGTGTATAGAATGGGGATAGGCCTATATTACTTTTCGGGATATACGGTGTCGTAAAACTTTTTATAAGACTCGGTAAAGTCTTGACCTGGATATTTCAACACGGGCACGCCCTTCTTGTCTGCATAATCCAGCAGTTCTTGTTTTATTCCTTCACCGCCTTCAATCACACCGTCGCTAAAAGCAATAGCCAATTTTTCTAGTTCGTTGTAATCGAACTCGGCGTTGAACTCGGAAAGTGTAGCAGCCTTTATCGACTTATACTCCAAAGTCTTCTTGAAATTGTTGCCGAGCTGTCCTTCCAAGCCGTGGTTAAAGAGCGTGGTTACCACCTTTGTGTTGGCGAAAGTGGGTTCGTCTTTGAAGGCTTTCTTGATAAGCACAGGGATATATGCGGCCATCCAGCCTTGGCAATGAATAATGTCGGGGTTCCAACGCAGTTTCTTAACGGTTTCCAAAACCCCTCTTGCGAAGAATATTGCGCGCTGTCCGTTGTCTGAATAGAGTGCCCCATTTTCGTCGAGAGCCATTTGGCGTTTCATGAAATAGTCGTCGTTGTCAATGAAATACACCTGAATTCTTGTCGAAGGAATAGACG
>CAUPVH010000363.1:0-2960 GCA_963514635.1 uncultured Prevotella sp.
CTCATAGCCCATATAGTGCATCGAAAGCTAGTGCCGACATGTTTGTAATGGCTTACCACGATACCTATCGTATGCCTGTAAGCATCACACGTTGCTCTAACAATTACGGTCCTTATCATTTCCCAGAGAAACTTATTCCGCTAATTATCAACAACATTTTAGAAGGAAAGAAACTCCCTGTTTACGGCAAAGGCGAAAATGTTAGAGATTGGCTTTACGTTGAAGACCATTGTAAAGCCATCGACCTTGTTGTGCGCGAAGGACGCGTTGGCGAGGTGTATAACGTTGGCGGACACAACGAAATGAAGAATATCGACATTGTGAAACTGGTTATTAAAACCATTCGCCAACTGATGGATAGCGACAAAGATCTTCGCCGCGTGCTTAAAAAACAAGAGTTGGATGCCAATGGAGAGATACGTACCGACTGGATAAACGAAGACCTGATTACGTATGTGGCCGATCGATTGGGGCATGACCAACGTTATGGCATCGACCCAACGAAGATTAAAAACGAACTGGGCTGGTATCCCGAAACCATGTTTGCCGATGGTATTGTTAAGACTATCGAGTGGAACTTGGCCAATCAGGAGTGGATTGCCGAAGTAACCAGCGGCGATTATCAGAAGTATTACGAAGAGATGTACGGCAACCGCTAATGGATAACATTAGTACAGAGTTGCATAGCTTTCTCATCAGCTTTGGTCATGACCCCAAGTTGGTGAGCCATCAGGTGGGGCATTATGTTGAACATTTGCTCCGCCTGATGCCCACTTTGAACGAACAACGGCTCATATCCTTCTATGGGCTGTTTGGCAAAACAAGGCTTACATTACGCCAATTGGCACAAGCAAAGAACGAAACAGATGCCCAAACGGCCGAAAACATCGCCACCGACTTGCGTAGGTTGGCTGTAACCCCCGAATGGCAGATGCTTAAAGGTTTGATAAACAAGAAATGAAACACTTGAACACAACCCTTATCGACTTCCCGAAGATAACCGATCCGCGTGGTAATCTCACTGTGGCGCAGGCATTGACAGATGTCCCATTCGCCATAAAACGTGCTTATTGGGTTTACGATGTGCCTGCCGGTGAATGTCGCGGAGGGCATGCGCACAAGGCGTGCAAAGAAGTGCTTATTGCCCTTAGCGGCAGTTTTCATGTAACGGTAGATAACGGCGAAGAGCAAAAAACGGTGTTGCTTAACCATCCTTATCAAGGTTTGCTTATTGATACAGACGTGTGGCGAACGCTCGACGACTTCTCTTCAGGAGCTGTTTGCTTGGTTTTGGCATCCGAACCATTTGATGAAGGCGACTACATTCGCGAGTACGATGACTTTCTTCGGTATCTCGCAGATAAGAAATAGCGGTGCGTCACATCGTGTTATGCTTAGCTTTAATACCCACCACCCCCAATTCTGAATGTACAAAATAGTAAGATATACGCCTGAACTGAAAACCCAATGGGACCGTTTCGTTCGCAAAAGCCGTAACGGAACCTTCCTTTTTTTGCGCGATTATATGGACTATCATAGCCAACGGTTCACCGATTTCTCTCTTCTTATATTCCATAAGCAATCGTTGGTGGCTCTTTTGCCGCTCAATAAAGAGGCAGATGGGAGTGTTGCATCGCACAGTGGGTTGACCTACGGCGGACTGATAACCGACAAGAAGGGTAGGGCGGAGAAGGTGATGAAGCTGTTCGAATGCCTTAATACGTGGTTGCGCGATGCGGGAATAAGGCGCGTTGTGTATCGTCCCGTGCCGTGGATATACCATGAAATGCCTGCCGAAGAAGACCTTTATGCGCTTTTCAACGTTTGCAATGCACGCCTAACGGCTCGCGAAATATCCTCAACCATCGCACAAGAGAATAAGTTGGCTTTCAGTCAATCAAGAAAAGATTGTCTGCGAAAGGCAGAAAAGGCAGGCGTAAGAATTGTGGCCAGTGAAGATTTCGCTGCTTTTTGGGATGTTTTATCTGCCAATTTGCAACAACGATATGCCGTTTCTCCTGTTCATTCGCTTACCGAAATAACGGCGTTGGCAAGCCTTTTCCCCCACGAAATCCGCCTATATGCAGCCTATTTAGATAATGAAATGGTGGCTGGAACTGTGGTTTACGTCATGCCACGCGTAGTGCATGTACAATATATCTCTGCATCGGCCAAGGGTAAGGCCGTAGGCGCGCTCGACCTTTTGTTTCGTTATCTCATCGACGAAGTGTTTGTTGACAAGCCTTATTTTGACTTTGGTAAGTCTACCGAAGACCGCGGACGACGGTTAAACGAGCCGCTTATCTTCCAAAAAGAAGGCTTTGGCGGGCGTGGCGTGTGTTACGACACCTACGAATGGACGCCATAAGTTTCGCACTAACGTTATCTTTAAGTATCTGCATGCCTTTGTGCAATGTTATATATAATAATGTATAAGTTTCCTTTCATGTCATGTTAAAGTATTTCGACCTTCAAAGATACACTGCCCTGCATCGCGAACAGCTGCAACAAGCCGTTAACAGAGTGGTGGATAGTGGTTGGTACCTGTTGGGCAACGAAGTAAAAGCTTTTGAAAAAGCCTACTCCCAATACATCGGCACGACGCATTGTGTGGCCTGCGGAAATGGATTGGATGCCCTTTCGCTCATCTTCAAGGCTTATATTGAGAAAGGTTTGTTACGCCCTGGCGACGAGATACTGGTGCCAGCCAACACCTATATCGCTTCAATCATTTCGATAACGTCTAACGGTTTGCTGCCAGTTTTGGTCGAACCACATGCAGATACGTTCCAGATAGACGCGCAACAAGTGGCAAAACACATCGGCAAGCGAACCAAAGCACTGCTTGTTGTGCATCTATATGGCAAGTGTGCCTTTACCGAAGAGTTGCTTTCCATTTGCGAGGAACATCAACTTTTGATGATAGAAGACAACGCGCAAGCTCATGGTTGCCTATGGAA
>CAUPVH010000364.1:0-2955 GCA_963514635.1 uncultured Prevotella sp.
GTATTGTTGATTGTTCTGGCCTTGCTGGGCTTGTCGCTTTGGATACATTTGCGCAGAAGACAAGACCAGAAACGGCAGATGCAACTGCGCATAAGCGACTTGAAGGGGCGTACCTTGGGCCTGAAAAAAATTGCCGCGCTGCTAAATGAAGGCGAACAAGAGCAGATTAGGCAGCTGTTGGAGGAAATTCGCGTGCTGGAAGTTGGCCCCCAACAGAGTAGTCAGCAAATCAGCTTGCTTTCCGAACGCATCATGCACAAAAACCGCGATATGGCTTTGTTGCTAACCAAGATGCTAAGGAAACAAATTGGCGAGTTGCAGAACATTAAGGCTTACGATTGCGCGCAGATGTTGAAAGACTCGGAAACAACCTTATCGCAAGACAGCGTTTCGAAGATTGGCGAAAGGGTTATGCAGAACGGTTTGTGGCTGGAACAATACCGGGAATTTACAGATAATGTAACGAAATATAGGGGTGCTGTGGATGGTTGCCTAATAATTCCGCGCGTTAATGACATGATGGAACAGCGTATAGACTTGCTGTGCAACGCCATTCGCCATCGCCGACTGGTGGAAATGAAAGAAGAAATGGAGAAAGCGGCCGCAGACTATAACCACATCTTTACCAAAGCGGCACTCGTGGAATTGGCCCATGCACTCCGCGCTTTTGAGAAACGGCTTTTGGAATTGCCTGCGGACGAGGTGAAGTCGGCACTACGAGAAGAGATAGCAAACCTGAAAACCGTGAGTGCAACCGTTCCTCGCCTTGAAATGTTGCATACGATGAAACGTGTTGAGGCAGAATTGCTGCAACTCGAAATACGTAAACAGCTCTTTGAAGAGATGGAACGATACGCTAGAATGAGAGAAGAAATCGTTGAAGAATTTGAAAGACGTGGCTATAAGCGAATGGACATGAGGTTTGAGGTGAGTATTTCGGACCATACGCAAGCCGTGACCAACAAGATAGACAAGCTGATTATACAATTATACGACTACTTTGCATTTACAGATAAAGAAGTGGTTGAACAGACTTTGAGTTTCACAAACTTTACCAATCAGCAGGCTCGCGTATTGGCACTACTGATAGCCAACCCGAAAGTAAAGCGGATTTTATTACCAGGGATGCTTGGCATGTATGGGAACTTAAATCCCGTTATCAGCCGCTTGCTAAATAATAAGATTAAACCCAACGAGGAATGGTTACGTGGTTATGCAGAGAAACATCCCACAAGTATTGTTACTTACATCCTAAGACTGACAGAATAGAAACGTGGAACACCCTAAGTATTTGCACCTTAGAGCAAAACGTTGCGATAGGTTGCATTTTGGATTTTACACGAAATAATAAAATGCAACCTTAATTCTACGCCTCTTTTCCCTATCTTTGTGGCATGCCTAAGCATAATTACCAAAGAATTAATTTCAGTAACCACTTAATTTATGTTGAACAAAATGGAAAAGACCATATTAAAAGAAAGGAAGAAAACACAGACAGGCAGAACTGGCAACTGCTTTCAGCTGAAAAGACTCGTTGTATTTTTGCTCATCGGCTGTGTCGTTAACAGCTATGCACAATACGACGGCAAGGATGTTAGGACGTGTCCTGAAAGCTATTTCTTAAAGATAGAAGATGTAGCCAGCAGCTTGGAGTTGCTACCAGCTCCACCCGAACGCGGCAGCACGCACTTTAAGTATGATGAAGAACGCTATGTTTGGGGAAAGAAACAACGTAATACCCCTCGCGGCGACCAAGCCACGGCTGATGCCTACGTTGGAGGCGGAGGAGTTCCGGCAGCCTTCTCGGAGGCATTCGGCATTAAGATATCGAAAGAGCAGACCCCCGAAATCTACCTTTTGGTGCTTAAAATGCGTGAAGATGCTGGCGACTTGGCTTGCAGAGTAGCCAAAAGGCACTACATGCGCGTGCGCCCGTTTATCTATTATAATGAAGATACTTGCTACCCCGCTCATCAAAAAGAGCTGTCTACCAATGGCTCTTATCCATCAGGACACACGGCCATAGGTTGGGCCACGGCCTTAGTTCTGGCCGAAATAAATGTGGATAGACAGAACGAAATATTAATGCGAGGGTTCGAAATGGGCGAAAGCAGGGTTATCTGCGGCTATCACTTTCAAAGTGATGTGGATGCAGCCCGCATAGTTGCAAGTGCCGTTGTGGCACGATTGCATGCCGACAAAGGGTTTACCAAGCAGTTGGCAAAGGCAAAGAAAGAATTTAAACGCTTAATGAAACAAGGCAAAGTGGCTTTGTCTACTCGAAGCAACAAGTTACATTAACATCAAGCATCATCTCTAAAAACATAAAAAGGACTTAATATGAAAACCAAAAAACGACTATTAATGATGCTCTTCATGTTGGCATTATGCTTGCATGCAATGGCTCAGAATGGCATTATCACAGGTACTGTGGTAGACGAAGAGAAGGCTTTTCTGCCCGGCGCTACCGTCTGGCTGAAAGGAACGAACACCAAAACCATTACGGATGTGAATGGTAAATACACCTTATTGTCTGTACCGAAGGGAAAGAACGAAGTGCAATTTACTTTTGTGGGCTATGAAAGTAAGACAATAGAAGTAACCGTGAAGGACAATGAGACTCGCACGGTGAACGTAAATATGCAGCCGGCGAGCATTCTAGGGGCCGAGGTGGTGGTGAGTGCCCAAGCAAAGGGACAAACGGCAGCCATCAACAGGCAACTCAATGCGTCGGGAATTATCAGTGCGGTATCTGGCGAAAAGCTTAGCGAACTGCCCGATGTGAATGTGGCCGACGCCATCGGACACTTGCCGGGACTGATGGTTCAGCGCGACGGAGGCGAAGGACAGAAGATTATTATTCGCGGTCTTGACCCCAAATACAACTCTGTGGCCATCAATGGCATGAATTCTCCTTCAACAAGTGCCAGCGACCGCAGCTCTGATTTGAATATG
>CAUPVH010000365.1:0-2953 GCA_963514635.1 uncultured Prevotella sp.
CGACAAACTGTTATTTTTCTATCTATTTATTAGGGTGGGAAACTTTAGTAATTTAAGTTTTTGAGTTAATGAGTTTTTGAGTTTTTGAGTTTTTGAGTTTTTGAGTTTTTGAGTTGATGAATTGATGAATTGATGAGTTTTTGAGTTGATGAATTGATGAATTGATGAGTTTTTGAGTTGCTGTATTCGCGAGTAGTTTGGTTTTCGTGAGTTTATAATCCAGTGAGTTGATTAGTCCTGCACTTCGTATATAATAGGAGTGTTTATCCTTTGTTGGTACCACAAAGACAACAAACACCCCTCAATTTATTGAAATATTAGAAGTAAAGACGGTTTCAATGAAAAACGATATGTTCCTTATGTTCTTCTGTCAAAAGAGAGTTTCTTCTGCCAAAAGCGCAAGAGGTTCTGTCAAAAGCGCAAGTTCTCCTCTTAAAGCCCTATGCCAATTTGTTAAAACGACGTGTGCTTAGGCTATACTTTCTTTTTTGTTTTGATGCGGCTCTTGATAGAACGCACGCTACCAGGACTGATGCCCAGGATGTCGCCGGCTTCGGTTTCGCTCTTGCCCAGCTTACCCGTTACGATGAGGAAAAGATATTGTCGGGTAGAAAGGTTGTTGTAAGCGTTGTCTAACGAGGCCATGAATGGAGCGTCGGCAAACTTAAAATACTCGATGAAATCGGAGAAATCGTTACTGCTCCAATGTACTGTGGAATGGTTTTGCAATATGCTTTCGTACAATAGCTTGCCGTTGCTCAGCACTTTCAGTTCTTTATCTTTAAGGTTGTTCACCCTTTGCCTGAGCGAGTTCAGTTCTTTATTAGCCTCTGTTTGCGACACTTTAAATTGGTCAATGCGGTCGCTGTATTCGCTAATGAGCAGTCGTTTCTCCAAGATGCTGCGCTTGGCTCTGGCCACTTTATACTTATGGTACAGCACCAAGGTTATGATAGAGAGCACAAGCACTAAGACCAAGCTTGTGATGTAAAGGCGGTACGAGCGTATTTCGCGCTCGCTAGCCTCAATGTCGAATCTGTTTTGTATTTCGTAGACGTTGTTGGCCTGCCATTCCTTTTGCTGTTTTTCTTTGAAAATGAGCAGTGAGTCGGCCGTGTTGGCAGCCCCCACGTAGTCGCCCATTTTCTGTTTCAGCTTGAAAAGGTTGTATAGTGCTTTCTCGCGCGTATAAACGTCGTCGTTTGCCAAGGCTTTTTGCAGCAGGTCGAACGCTTTTTGGTATTGGCCTTGTCGCATATATAGGTCGGTAAGTATGGTGTAGGTGTAGCTGTCGGGTCGTTCTTTTAGTGCGCGAAGTATAAATTTGGCCGATTTCACCGTGTCTCCCTTCTGGCTGTAGACGTCGCTGATGTTGGCCAACAGCACAGTTTGGCTTTCGGTGTCGAGGTGTTTGTATAGCTTTAGTGCTTTAAGCAGGTAGTTCAGGTTGCTGTCGGGTACGCCCAGTCCGCTATACGCATTGGCGATATACGAGAGACTGTATGCCATCCACAGGTCGTTATTGGCACGTGTAGCCATGCCGCGCGCCTTTTCGGCATAGTTTAGTGCCGTGTTGTAATTCTTGGTACAGAGGTTGACGTAGCTTAAAGTAGAGAATATTTTGTGCATCAAGGCCAACCCGCCATGCCCTTTGGCGGTGTTTTCGGCTCTTTTTAGCAGTTTTATGGCGGCAGTAACGTTGTTTCGGTTGAAGAAAAGGATGCATGCCTTATAGTAATATGCACGCGCTAACTGTTCCTTGGGGCCATGTTGCTCGTAGTAAAACACGGAGATGTCTATCGAGTCGTTGTCTACGGGAATCATGTTTCGGTAGGTAGCTTCGGTTTTAAGCAAGGTAAAATAGGCCATTTTATCGCTGTTTTCCATTTCGTGTATGGGTATGGCCTGCACAAGTGTGTAGGCTTTCTCCACGTTGTCTTGACTTAACAACGAGTCTATCTGCTCCAATCTCGAGAGTGTGCGGTTATGGCAAGCGCACATCAGTAAGGTTAGGGCACACAACGCGATAATGGGGTGTTGTTTCTCGGCGCACATCATTGTTTGTGATTTCGTTGATAGCTGTCCGCTTTCATGGCGCATGCAAGGTTGTTTGAAAGTTCTGTTGAAGCTCCTTTGTAGCTTGTTGGCCTAAGCTGATGGGGAGTTCATTGATTTATCAAGGACGGGTTTCGCTTGTGCGACACGTATAGCGGCTCATTGGCAAAATTATGAAAAATAGTTCGTATTACAGAATTTTTTCCTTTTTAAATGTGGATAATAGACTGTATTTTGTTGTTTAAGTGCAGTATTGCGTGTTGTTGGCGGTATAAAACGGTGATTGTTGGCCGTAGATTGGTGTGGTAGATGTGTTGCAAAAGCCAGTAAAACTTACCTCCAAAGGTTGTTCAGATGCTACTTTTGGGGAGAATGGGGCAAATGCAACGACCCGCTTTGTTTAGCGAGCGTTGAACAGCCGCCTTATCATTGCCGGTTCCTACCTATTATTCTGGTACGATAAGCGTGTTTTTTTATTCTTAAAAACTGCATGTTTCTTGTTATTCGACACAGCCATGTTGGCCAATTTGTTTCTGAAAGTTGGAATTTTTTCGATGTTTTCCGTTGCAAATTATGTTATTTTCTTTCTTTTGTAAACTCTCGAAATCCCTTTGTTCATCGGGATGTTGCAGTGCAACGCTTCATGTCGTAATCGAATTTTGTATTTTGTTCGTATAAATAAAAGGTGTATATTTGCGAAAAATTGTTTTGCGACACTTTTCTGATAGCTGCAATCAACCCAGCGTTACCTATCTGCCACCGCAATACACCTATATTTATATATAGGCATAAAAAGGCGGCAGCGGAATAGAAACCTTAACAATGAAACCTGAACGTCTTAATGTGCCATCGAATAACTAACACTAAACATGAAATAAAAGGGTTAAATAACAGATTT
>CAUPVH010000366.1:0-2938 GCA_963514635.1 uncultured Prevotella sp.
AAATTCGACAAACTGTTATTTTTCTATCTATTTATTAGGGTGGGAAACTTTAGTACTATTAATTGTTTATTGGGTGTATAATCTATTGGGTTGTATACTCCCACCCAAGAAAGATATTAGCATCGCAAACATCATAACCCTAGAAAGTTTTATCTTCACGTTCATTGTATCAATCTTATTTTATTTTTTTAGCCACGAGAAGAAATAACATTCTTGTTACAGACTAGTCTGCCCAGTCCTGCTTCTTTAGTCTTTCCATGATGTTTGCCGGTGGGCGTTGCGCCTGCAACTCGCGTTTCATAAACTCGAAATAAGGGGCGGCATGATCAAAAAACTGGTAATAACCCTTGCAAAGGTAGTTAAGGCCAGGTTCGTTATAGCAGTCGCGAACAAAACGATTTTTGGGACATTCGCCATGACATGCAAAGCGGAAACGGCACTCCTTACACTGTCGGGGCAAAAGCGCGTTCTTCAATTTGGCAAACTCCTTCTGTCGTGGCGAGGTCATCATCTCGTAGATGGTCTTGTCTTTCAGATTGCCAAGCTTATACTTTGGGTACACAAAATGGTCGCAGGCATACACGTCGCCGTTAAACTCCATCACGCCCGCATGCCCACATTCGGCCGCCATCGTACACAAACCAGGAGCCACACCCACCCAGTTGGCCAGCGTGGCATCGAACAATTGCACGTAATATTGCCCCACATCGTTGCGCACCCACTCGTCGAAGATGGTGCAAAGAAAGTTGCCCCACTGTTCGGGCGTTACCGAAAAGGGGGCCAACTTGCCGCCTTCGTACATGCCAGGGGCGAGCCTCAACCCATCGTCGCGCGTAACAATCCGCTCCACAATGGGCGTAAACTGGATGTAACGGCACTTTATCTCCTTAAAGAAATGGTAAAAATCCAGTGGATAATCGGCATTGAAATCGTTGACAACGGCCAGCGCGTTCCACTCCACCCCATGCTTATTAAGTAGCCTTATGCCCTGCATAACCTTATGAAACGAGGGCTTGCCCGATGCCGTCTTGCGGTATTCGTCGTGAAACTCTTGCGGTCCGTCGATGGAAACGCCCACTAAGAAGTTGTTTTCCTTAAAAAATTTGCACCACTCGTCGTTAAGCAACGTGCCGTTGGTTTGTATGCAATTGTCCACTTGTCGGCCGCGAGCGTAGGCACGTTGCAACTGCAATGCACGCATATAAAAGGATATGGGGCGCATCAATGTTTCGCCGCCATGCCATGTAAAGAGCACTTCGGGCGTGGTTTGCGCCTCGATGTACTCGCGGATGAACTTCTCCAACATCTGGTCGGAGATGATATGGTTGGCGCAATGGGCATATAGCTGCTGTTTTTCGAGATAATAACAATACTCGCAACGAAGGTTGCAAAGCGAACCTGCCGGCTTCAGCATGATGTACATCGGGTGGCCGAACGGATTGATTGTTGCCATAGCTAACTTAGAGGATTGATGTTATAGCGTGTCCCCACGGCAGCTTCGGCGCAGTTGCCTTTGAAGAACACCGTTGGAACTTACCTCCAAAGGTAAATAAAATATTTCTGAAACGGGGCAAAACGGGCTTATGATGTGCACAAATGCACACCAACACTGCGGGGAAGCATGTCTCGCAACGCGTTTGTTATTATTAAAAAGAATTAGTATTGGAATTAATTGTCTTATGGGCGGGTTAGCACATATCGGGTGCAAGCATCAGTACAAGCCTTTTGTACAGACACTACAAGATGCTTGTACTGGTGCTACAAGACGCTTGTATTGGCACTACAAAGCATCTTGTACTGATACTACAACGTGCTTGTAGTATCTGTATAAAATACTTTTTGCAGTAGTGCAACTGTTGTGTTGATACGTTGATGGCTAAGTGGGGTATGCAAGCAACTTTCTAAAATCAATTACTTTTATAGTCAAACAGAATTGCTTTTGGAAAATAGTTGTTAGAAGAATGTAAGACGTGCGTAGCATGGCATCCCCCCCCCTTGCGCAGAGGAAAAGAAACCCTTTTTGTTTGCTTACCATGCACCAACGGTTTTCCAAATCCATTTCTGTTTGACTATAACTATAAGCAAATGCTCAATAGTTAAGCCGCAAACATACTTGTTAGCTTGGCAAGTTGTCAGTTCGTTAATTTTTTTAGCCCATCAGTTAGCCCAATTGTAAGTTTGTCAACTCGTAACCCGTTGTCCCATTAAACTGGCAAGTTGTCAACCCGACAACTTACTAACTCGTTAACTTGTCAACTGCTTAACTTGTTAAACTGTCAACTAGCCAAACAAAGGCTTTCTCGTGTCCGCGCTAACCGATTGAAGAAACACTAATAAAATGTTAAATCTTAGGGGTTGGGCGCAGAATAGCCCTCGAAAAGTTTCGTTGTTCTGTCAATTTTGTTGTACTTTTGCCATCGAACATCAAAAGGGACGAACCGCACATGCAATCTACCACATCGACAAATGCGTTCGCCATGCCCCAAACATGTTCTTTTTCGTTCCTCGAAAAGTGCGTTTTCTCGCCATGACAAATGTTCGAGCAAGCTCAACATTGTTCATTTGGCTTAACGAAAACGTTCTTTTTCGTTCCTCGAAAAGTGCGTTTTCTCGCCATGACAATGTTCGAGCAAGCTCAACATTGTTCATTTGGCTTAACGAAAACGTTCCTAACCACATGGCGAAAAGCCGCCTTGACACAAACCTAACGTACCTAAATTACAGCATTACCGAAGATGATATACATTGAATTGCCTTTCAACCAAATACGACAAATAACGTTTTACCTGGCTATGGAAGAGTTCGTGGCTCGAAATCTCGACCTCGACGAATGCTTTTTCATGTGGCAGGTGGAACCTACTGTGCTGTTTGGCAGAAACCAACTCATAGAAAACGAGGTGAACCTTGACTATTGTCGGGAACACAACATTAAGGCTTT
>CAUPVH010000367.1:0-2920 GCA_963514635.1 uncultured Prevotella sp.
TGGCTGTGTCTCATCGCCTTCGCGTTTCAGTTGGTTTGCCCATGTACCTCTTATTGTTTGTAATTCATGCCCAAACCAATACAAATACTCCCCGATGCCTGCTGCGTAGTGTTGTTAATGATAACACCGCTGCACATTTAAGACATCGGGGAGCATTAAAAATACAAGCCTATTACTTAGTTTGCCCTTAGTTTAGGGCGATTTTTAAGTCGCCCTATCTGTACGAACGTTTGGCCATGCGCCTAGGCTTTTACTTCAAATACGACTTCAATCGCTTTTCAAGGAGCATGTAATGCGCTTTCAAATCGGGAGAGCTAACCTTTGGAATACACGACAACAACAGGCTGTGCAGCTTTTGTGCATAAAACAATTGGAACTCGGACGTGCGGTTAACCGTTGTTCCCCACAAGGGTTCGGGTTCGCCATAAGCATTGCCGAAGTTAAGGAAAGCGGTTGCGGCATTATCCGTCTGCCCGTCGGTTGTTGGGAAGCAAGCGTGCGAGCCGCACCACTGATGTGCACCAGCAGAGCGAAGGGGGTATGCAGAAAGAAGTGTTTGTATGCTGTCGGCATGCAAATTGTGCACATTGGGTGCCTGTTTCATATCGGCCACACCCGATTGCAGCAAGTCTACATAAAGCCGTTGCATAGACAAGTCGGCCACAGACAGGTTCTCGTTGCCTGCAATGGTTTTCCCAAACACGTCGGCATAAACATCTTCCATGTATTCGAGCGGCGAATACGAGGTAGAGTCCAAGTAATAGGATATGGCCAACTTGGCATTGGCCATCATGGCCAACGATTGCACATCGCGCGCCAATATCTTAAACGGCTTATTAGCACCGTATGGCAGTTTACGCTCTAAGGTGGCGTTTCCCAAGGTGGCGAAGGTGCGCGCTTGGCGCAACAGCCATTGTGCCGATGCCTTCTGCTGGTCTTTCGGCACAACTTTATAGCGTGGCAAACCCGACTTTTCGCTCGTTTGGTATAGATAGATGCCAGGCACATTTGCAAAAACATTGCGCACATAGCGCATGGCTTGTTGCAAAATCTCGTTATATAGTTCGGCCTTACGCTTGCCGCCGTCCTCATCGCTAATCCATCTGTCGAGGTTCGACAGTATAAATCGCAGGTTGGCCATACCATAATCGCCTGCCTTTACGGGGTCGTTGCTCAGGTCTTCTTCAATGGCCGAGGGGTCGTAACGGGTGTTTGTCTGCTGCAAGCCATAGCGATAGAAGGGGTCGCCCTCGTGTTTCTCTACCAAGTTACGCAGCTGTTGTGCATCGTCTTCATAACCTTTCGAGCCGGGGAAGAGCCTATACGCCCATTCAACGGCATAAAAATCGTACACGCCCAGTCGCGGTGGCGTAAGTCGCACACCGCGGTCGGAGGGTTGCGCCACGTAGTTGAAACGCGCATAGTCCATAATCGAGGCCGTTGTGCCATACTTACGAGTAAACGTTGGCGAGCGCAACGAGTCGGTTGGGATGGCTGCCGATGCTGCCATGTTGTGCATAAAGCCCAAGGTATGCCCCACTTCGTGTGCAATGATGTATTCCAACGTCTGTTCCACAATGCTGTCGGGCATCTGCGCAGCACGTGCGGCGGGGTCTAACTGCGCCGTTTGCACCAGTCGCCAGTTGTCTATGGTGTTCACCACATCGTTGTAAACCAGCACCGTGGCATTGATTATCTCGCCCGTTCGTGGGTCGGTCCACGATGGTCCCATAGCGTTTTCAACGTCAGTAGGCAAATACCTGATGCAGGAATAGGCGAAATTGTCGGGGTCGAAGTCGGGATTGTCAGTGGGAAAGTCGGCTACTTGCATCACATTCTTAAACCCAATGCGTTCGAAAGCCTTGTTCCACCACAATATACCCGCCTTAATGGCGCGTTTCCAAAGCGGTGGAAAAGTGTTTTCCACATAAAACACGATGGGCTTAACGGGTTCGGTTGGTGTCCCTGCAAAATAAGCGGCCGTGTCTTTGGGCTCTATGCGCCAACGTTTAACAAACGTGGCCTTGTCTACCGAACCATCGCTGGCCAATACATCCTTGTTAATGAGAAACATTCCCACGCGCGTATCGCTCAAACGAGGCGTCATTTGCTCGTTGGGCAGCAAGGCAAGGGTGAAGTTAACGCCGATGGTTACGGGGTAGTTGGAGATGGGCGTGCCGCTCTTTCCCGACAAGCTAACCAGGTAATGGCGGTCCATCTTGATGCAGGCGTTGCGTTCGAACACCTTGAGCGCGGTTATTCTCGACAGGTTTTCCTTTAAAGACGAGCTTACCGAGTACGAGCCTACATTCTTGGCAATGATGGGAAAGAAACGGTCTTCTTTCAAGAAGAACGACGAGGCGTCGAACAACACCGAGGCATTGCCTGCACTGCGTGCCTTGATGGGAAAAGAAAAGAAGTCGAGGTTGTCGTAGTTTAGCCGTGCGGCAATGCTTGCCGCGGGGCTATCTTTCGGGATAAACAAGTCGGTGTTTACCACCTGCATCACCACTGCACTGTCTTTCTCGATAAAACGCACATGCACGAGGTTGGAGTTTTTAAAGCCCAAGTCGCCCATTTTGGGGTTCGATACCGACGAGATGGTGGCTCCGATAAGCATGTCGCGCCCCAAAGATGCCTGCGGCAACTCAACCAATATCTTCCCGTCCGTTTTGTGCAACGACACGAAAGTGCCCCTACACGACTCGGTGGCGTGTTCGGTTAGTGCGTGTTCGTAGGCCGATTTCTTCTCGGTTTGCGTGGTTTGCGCCTTTTTCTTACGTTTGAAAAGGGGGAAAGCCGTTGCCGAAGAGCCAAGAATGACGAGCATCAGCGAAAGCGAGAAAATACGTCGCGACATTGAGCCATATAATAAGGAGTGTTTCATTTGCCGTCCTCCAATGCCTTATTCACCTTAAAA
>CAUPVH010000368.1:0-2912 GCA_963514635.1 uncultured Prevotella sp.
GCCATATTCTTCCAAGTCGTTGGCAAAACGTAGGAGCAAAACTTCGCCTTGCTCTTTGAAGAGAATGGAACGTCCGCGGAAGAAGACGTAAGCCCTAACCTTGTTGCCGGCATCCAAAAATTCCTTGGCATGTTTGAGCTTGAAGTTGTAGTCGTGCTCATCGGTTTGCGGTCCAAACCTGATTTCTTTCACTTCTACCTTCACTTGCTTGGCTTTCATTTCCTTTGCGTGCTTCTTTTGCTGATAAAGGAATTTGGAATAGTCGATGATGCGACAAACGGGAGGTTGTGCGTTTGGTGATATTTCCACCAAGTCCACTCCTTGGCTGCGTGCCATGTCGAGTGCTTGACGTGTGGGCATAACGGTGGAACCGCCTTCGTTTACGATGCGTACTTCCTTCGCGCGTATCTGCTCGTTTACGCGATACTGGTTCTTTATTCTTTCATTCTTCATTCAACAATATTATGATAAGCGGCTGCAAAAGTACGATTTTTCGCGCAACAAGCAAAATAATTCATTGATTATTTTACAGATACGTGTTCTTTTTCCTTCCTTGTTAAAGTACTTTCACACTATGGATGTGGTGAAAGGGGGAAGTGTTGGAATATAAAAACCGACTTATGGACGTAACATTCGCAGGTCTGTTGCGAAGTGTAGACCATAAGTCGGCTGTTTAGTTTACGTGTTTACGAGTTGACTTGTTGACTAGTTAGCAAGTTGTTGTGCACGCCTTTAATCGTTGGGATGGATGTCGGTAGCAGCCAATTGGGCAGCTACTTCGTCGTTGATGCGTTTAGCAAACTCTTCCATCGACATGGTGGCTTGTTCTCCGCCGCCTTGCTTTCTCATCGAAACAAGTCCTTCGGCAGCCTCTTTTTCGCCGACAACAACCATGTAAGGCACGCGCTTAATTTCGTTATCGCGTATCTTACGGCCGATTTTCTCGTTGCGAACGTCGAGCGTTGCACGAACGCCAACGCCGTCAAAGTACTTGGCTACGCGCTGTGCGTAGTCGTTGTACTTTTCCGAGATGGGCAGAATAGCCACTTGGTCGGGGATGAGCCACAAGGGGAAGTGGCCTGCGGTGTGTTCAATAAGAACAGCCGTGAAACGTTCCATCGAACCGAAAGGTGCGCGGTGAACCATGACGGGCGTTTTCTTCGTGTTGTCTTCGGCCGTGTATTCCAACTTAAAGCGTTCGGGCAGGTTATAGTCTACTTGTATTGTGCCCAACTGCCAGCGACGTCCGATTGCGTCTTTTACAATGAAGTCGAGTTTAGGACCATAGAAAGCAGCCTCGCCATAAGCAATTTTTGCATCGAGCCCTTTTCCTTTGCAAGCGTCGATAATAGCCTGTTCGCTTTCTTCCCAAACATCGTCAGAACCGATATACTTTGTGGTATTCTTCGGGTCGCGCAAGCTAATTTGCGCCTCGAAGTTTTCAAACTGGAAGATTTTGAATACGGCTTGGATGATGTCCATCACGCGTAGGAACTCGTTCTTAACCTGTTCGGGACGACAAAAGATGTGGGCATCATCTTGTGTAAACGAGCGAACGCGGGTAAGTCCGTGCAACTCGCCACTTTTTTCGTAACGGTAAACCGTGCCAAACTCTGCGATACGCAGGGGTAGGTCTTTATACGAGCGGGGTTTCCATGCAAACACCTCACAGTGGTGTGGGCAGTTCATGGGTTTGAGCATGTACTCTTCGTCTTCTTCGGGCGTATGTATGGGTTGGAACGAATCTTTGCCATAGTGTGCGTAGTGACCAGAAGTAACATAGAGGTTCTTACTGCCGATATGCGGAGTAATTACTTCTTGATAGCCAAAGCGTTTCTGTATCTTACGCAACATGTCTTGTAAGCGCAGGCGTAGTTCTGTTCCTTTCGGCAACCAAATAGGCAATCCTTTGCCCACGCGCTCGGAGAACATGAAGAGCTCCATCTCTTTTCCAATCTTGCGATGGTCGCGTTTTTTGGCCTCTTCGAGCATAACAAGGTACTCATCAAGCATTTTTTTCTTGGGGAACGTGATGCCGTAGATACGCGTTAGCTGGTCTTTCTCTGCATCGCCACGCCAAAAGGCACCGGCAACACTGGTGAGCTTGATGGCCTTAATTGGCCCTGTGGACATGAGGTGAGGGCCACGGCAGAGGTCGGTAAACGCTCCTTGTGAATAAGTAGAGATAGTTCCGTCTTCCAAGTCGAGGTCAATATGCTCGCACTTATATTCCTGTCCGTCTTCCTTAAACTCTTTCAGGGCATCGGATTTCGACACCTCGCGGCGCACGATAGCCTCGTCTCTCTTAGCAAATTCGCGCATCTTCTCTTCTATTTTAGGGAAGTCGTTCTCGCTGATGGGCGTTCCGTCTTTGGTCATTACGTCATAGAAGAAACCATTCTCCACGGCAGGACCAAAACCGAACTGAATGCCGGGATAGAGTGCTTGCAGGGCTTCGGCCAGCAGGTGAGCCGATGAATGCCAAAACGTGTGTTTCCCTTCCTCGTCGTCCCATTTGTAAAGCGCAATCGTTGCATCTTCGTTTATGGGGCGGTTAAGTTCGGTGGTATTGCCATTTACGCCAATCGAAAGCACGTCGCGCGCTAGGGCTGGCGAGATGCTCTTCGCTATTTCCAAGCCGGTAATGCCTTTTTCGTACTCGCGGATGGAGCCATCCGGAAATGTTATCTTTATCATATACCTTATTAATTTATTGTCGTTTTGATTGCAAAAATACGATTTTCTTTTTACATCAAGCATAGATTTTTGCAAAATATACCATGCTTTGGGCATGGCTGGGGCTTACTTGTGGCGTGCTAACGCCTAAAATTCGCTTGTGAAATGGAACTTGATGTGTTCGAAATCTTGCTGCGCCATGCTCAATACGTAGCCCGAATCGGCCAAGAAAACGT
>CAUPVH010000369.1:0-2906 GCA_963514635.1 uncultured Prevotella sp.
GACTACACTTTGCAACAGTGGTCGACCGTGAAATTCCCCAGCTACGAAACCAATGGGGGTGTTTCTAGCTTTGCCTTGCGCGACAATATGCTTACCGACAGGCACAAGTTAACCCTTGGCGGCGACTTCTGTCCTGCGCCATTTAGTCGTAATTTCTTCAATCGCATACACTATCGCGCAGGCGTTTCGTACGCCACTCCTTATATAAAGGTGTACGGCAACGATGGTCCAACGGAGATGAGTGCCAGCATTGGCTTTGGCATTCCCATCATCAACCCATACAACAACCGCTCGTTTCTCAACGTTAGCGCACAATGGGTGCGTTCAACAGCAAAGAACTATATTACGGAGAATGTGTTCCGCATCAACGTGGGGCTAACTTTCAACGAACTATGGTTCAAGAAATGGAAGCTGGAATAGACCCTTTATCGTAAAAATAAACTGCGCATGTACACCTTGTTGAGAACTTCGGGCTTAGCGTTTATGCTGTGTTGCATCGTGGCATTGACCGCTTGCGAACAGGCGGTGGAGCATACCGCACCTGCGGTAAATCCCAAAGACTCGGTGCCGACGATGGTTACTTATGGCGTTAATACGCTTATTTCTGACTCTGGTGTGGTGAAATACCGCATCGTTACAGAGCGATACGAGGTGAACCAAGTGAAGAACCCACCACGTTGGACCTTCGATAAGGGCGTTTTTCTCGAAGAGTTTGACGAAAACTTTCACGTGCAACTCTACATTCAGTGCGATACGGCCTACTATTACGACCAACAACGCCTATGGGAACTGCGCGGAAGAGTGCGCGTAAAGACCAAAGACGGCGTGCGCTTTTATAGTGAAGAGCTGTTTCGCGATGAGAACAGACACGAGCTTTACTCCAATAAGTTCTCCCGACTTATCACTCCCGACCGCCAGTTGCAGGGCAATTACTTCCGTAGCGACGAGCGTATGACCAAGTATTACGTGTCTAACTCGAAGGGTTCGTTTGCACGAACCGACATCGCCGGCAAGAACGACAGCCTCAGTTCGGCACCCGACACCCTCAAAGAAACCATTCGCCCCTCGGCCATGCCCCAGCGCAAGTTGGGTGGTTAGTAGTCATAGCCTGCGCCAACGCACGGCTCAACACATCAACCCATAACAAAAAGACAACTCTAAGTTCTATATGGACGACCCTATTAGTATAAGCCTTGTACTCGGAATAATCGTCACGATGGTGTTTTCCGCGTTCTTTTCGGGCATGGAAATAGCCTTTGTCACCAGCAACCGCATGCTTGTTGAGATGGACAAGGAACGCAACGGCCTTTCTCAAAAGGTTCAGGCCATCTTCTATAAAAACCCCAACAACTTTGTAAGCACAATGCTTGTGGGCAACAACATCGCGCTTGTTGTATATGGTATACTTATCGCTAAATTCTTCGACAATACCATCTTTCGCGGCATGGACGCCAGTTTCACCGTGCCAGCCGATACCATCCTCTCAACGCTTATTGTGCTTTTTACGGGCGAATTTCTGCCAAAGACCTTCTTTAAGAGCAATCCCAACAAGCTGTTTTCTTTCTTCGCTGTGCCGGCTTACCTTTGTTACTTGCTGCTTTGGCCTTTCAGCCGGTTCTCAACGTTTCTGGCGCGCGTGCTTATGCGCATCGTTGGCGTACGGATTGAGAAGGAAAACGAGAACATTCTCTTTTCAAAGACCGACTTAGACTACCTCGTACAGAGCAGTTTAGACAGTGCCAAAAACGAAGACGACATCAACGACGAGGTGAAAATCTTTCAAAACGCCCTGGAATTTAGAGATACCAAGGTGCGCGACTGCATGGTGCCGCGAACAGAAATCAATTCGGTAGACCTCAACGATTGCACCATCGACGAGCTTACTCAGATGTTTATCGAAAGCGGAAACTCGAAACTCATCGTCTATCAAGAAGACATCGACCACATCGTTGGCTACATACACTCCTCCGAACTGTTTCGTAATCCCGACCAATGGAAACAGCACATCCGCAAAATGCCATTCGTTCCCGAAACGATGGCGGCTCAAAAGCTTATGCAAACGTTCTTGATGCAGAAGCGTAGCTTAGGAGTTGTGGTCGACGAGTTTGGTGGAACCAGCGGAATTGTTTCGCTCGAAGACATCGTTGAAGAGATTTTCGGCGACATCGAAGACGAACACGACAACCAAAAGTATGTGGCCAAGCAAACAGCAGAAGGCGATTACGTGCTGTCGGCCCGCTTGGAGATTGATAAGGTGAACAATATGTTCGACTTAGACCTGCCCGAAAGCGATGATTACATGACCATCGGCGGACTTATTTTGCACCATTATCAAAGCTTCCCGAAGATAAACGAGGAGGTGAACATTGGGCCTTACCAGTTTCGCATTCTCAAAAACACGATGAATAAAATCGAACTCGTGAAACTAAAAGTGCATCAATAAAGCACTTTTTGCACGAAACGTTAAAGAATATCATTTCTTTTTCGTATTTTTGTGCGCATTTTAAAGCTCATTAGCCCTAGCCAATTGCTTTTGCCATGCAAGCGTCGACGGCGTGATGACAGCTTGGGGCTCGCCCCAACCAAAGCTCGAATAATAAATTAAATAACTAAAATAATAATGGCAGTATTAGGAAAAATTAGAAGCCGTGGCATGATTCTCATCGGAATCATTGGTCTTGGCTTGTTGGCATTTATTGCCGAAGAGGCATTCCGCTCTTGCGAGGCCACACGCAACAACCAACGACAACAGGTTGGCGAGGTGAATGGCGAGAAAATCAGCGTTCAAGAATTCCAAAAGATGGTTGACGAGTACGCCGAGGCTATCAAAATGCAACAAGGACAGGATAACCTGAACGATGAGCAACTTAACCAAGTGAAGGACATGGTGTGGACTAGCTATGTGC
>CAUPVH010000370.1:0-2888 GCA_963514635.1 uncultured Prevotella sp.
TGTTTATGCTTTTCGCCTCGCATTTAGCGGCAAATCGCACTGCATTTTGCAGCATTTTACCTTGCGTTTAGCACCAAAACGCACTGCATTTAGCAGCAAATAGCCCCGAAACAGGTGTAAACGGCGGCCTTTTTAAATAAAAATTCATTTTGCCGCATGCACACGTTAACCCTATTTTGCATCAAAACAAACCCTCGCGAGAATCGTTTTTTCGCGGCAAGGTGGGCAATTGGTGGATAAAAAGGGCACTCATAATGTTAAATTTCTTGCTAAAAACTAGACAAAAAGGCAATTATGCCGTATATGTACGCATGGCAACAGCACGGAAAACACATACGCTTGCGACGGCCAGCGCAAACGATTGCAGGGCATGCAGCTCACGGACAACGAAGACAGCATGATGCAAACGCAGAAGTAAGCGGCCATCAACAAGCAGTTTTCAGCTTGTGGAGACCGCATTGAATTTCTTCTGCCCGATCGCGTTTTGAGCCATAGCCACGTTTTGCCACAGACAACTGGGGCAGAAATTGGGATTTCATCGTGTCTTTGTACGGCACTTCGTACATGAGCGGAGTGTTTATCTTGGCTTTACAGCACAAAGACATAAACTCCGCTCAATTTGTAGAAAGATTAAAAGTCAAGACAACTTCATTCACTTACTTTGAGTTACTTTGATGTCAGCTGCATTGTTGTCCACCATGCAATAAATGTAAAGCGTCCGTTTCTTCCCCGTTGTGTTTGGCTCTGCTATTATCTTCATTTCATTATTAAAAGGCCCCTTGTACTTCACAGTTAGCCAATAACACGTCGCGATGATGGTGTCGTTTTCGCCCTTGCTAAGCTTTGTTTCGCCATTTCCATTGTAATCGTTGATGCTAATGTAAGTGATTATACGCATGCGGTGGTTGAAGTTTGTACCCCCCTCTCCACCTTACCAAGGATTTTCATCATTGTTCTTGCCGCTATTCAGCTTCAATAATCCGTCGGTATCATAGCCACATTACAAGGGCGTTTACAGCAGAAATCACTCGCTCCACTCCACCACCAGCGTTTCGCGAGGACTGAGTTGCAGGTCTTCCAACAAGCTGACGGTTCGGCCAGTAAGCACGTCGCGCACCTCGTCTACTTCGCCAATCACCTCCGCATAGCGGGCAACGGGCATGGTGGCAGGTTTTGATGTGCCGTTCATAATGGTGAGAACGTGACGTTTGTCGAGGGTTCGCGCCAACACGTAGACGCCATTGAAGGGAATGAAATGGGTTTGTTTGCCCTTAGAAATAACCTCGTTGCCCTTGCGCCAATGCAGCAAACGGCTCAACCAAGAGAACATGGCGTTTTGCTCTTTGGTTCTTCCTTCGGCCGTAAAAGCGTTTTGCTTGTCGCCTGGAAAGCCGCCGGGGAAGTCCTTACGCACGTGCCCATCGGTCTTTTCTTTCGTTCCATTCATCAATATCTCTGTGCCATAGTACAGCTGCGGAATACGATTCATGGTGAGCAAAAGGGCCAAGGCCTGTTTAAGCGCTAAGGTATCGCTGCCGTTTCCAAGGAAACGGTCGGTGTCGTGGTTCTCTATAAAGGCCATAACCGACGAGGGATTGGGGTACAGATAATCGTAACACAGGCCATTGTACACCCTATTCAGGCCGTTCCACCAACCATCGGTCTCTTCGTTCTTAGCCTGATTAATGCGGTCGAAGAAAGCAAAATCCATCACCGATTTGAGGTTGCTGTTGATGTTAGAGAGCTTCGAGTCTTTTTGCCAAGCCGCGGTGTAGGCGGGTTCTGTAACCCATGTCTCGCCTACGGGGTTGAAGTTGGGGTACTCTTTGTTAAGCCTGTCCATCCATTGTGCCATTGCCTCGCGGTCGGCATAGGGGTAAGTGTCCATCCTGATGCCGTCGATGCCCACCGTTTCAATCCACCAAATGCTGTTTTGGATGAGGTAACGCATCACGTGGGGGTTGCGTTGGTTAAGGTCGGGCATAGAAGGCACGAACCATCCATCAACGGTTTCGTCCATATCCACTTCCGATGCGTAGGGATCGAGTGCGGGCGTTAGCTTGTAACTTGTTTGCAAATAGCTGTTTTTATAATCGGGACGATTGAACCAATTGTGCGAAGGCATGTCCTTAATCCACGGATGCGTGATGCCGCAATGGTTGAAAATCATGTCCATAACCACCTTCAAGCCCTTGGCATGTGCCTCGTCTATGAGCTTGCGATAATCGTCGTTGGTGCCAAAACGCGGGTCAACGCGGTAATAGTCGGTTGTGGCATAGCCGTGATAAGTGCTTTGCGCCTTGTCGTCAGGCGTGTTGTTCTCCAACACAGGCGTAAACCACAGGGTTGTAACGCCCAATTGGTTGAAGTAATCTAAGTGCTGGCGAATGCCTTCGAGGTCGCCTCCGTGCCGCAAACTGGGCTGCGAGCGGTCTACACGATAGGCATTAAGCCCAGGAAGTGGGTGTTGTTTGGTTCCGCTCGCCGCAAAGCGGTCGGGCATAAACATGTAAAGCACGTCGGCATTGGTAAATCCCATGCGTTCTTCGCCTTGCTTATCGCGCGCTTTAAGTTCGTAGGTTACCGTTGTTTTTTGCTTTCCTTGGGCAAACACCAAGGGCACTTTGCCCGCCTTGGCCTTGCCGATGTTGAGGTAAACCAAGAGATAGTTGGGGCTATCCATGCGTTCTATGCTGGTTATTTCAACGCCTGGGTAAGTTGTAGACACATTGGCGTTGCGTATGCCTTCGCCGTAGACCATCAGTTGCAACGATGGGTCTTTCATATCCACGAACCAATTGGTGGGGTCTATCCGTTTCACCTTTACGGCAGCCGATGCCGTTAACGAGAATAGCGTTAGGGCTAGAAGTATTTTCTTCATTCTTTTT
>CAUPVH010000371.1:0-2888 GCA_963514635.1 uncultured Prevotella sp.
TTATTAATGAATACGCAGGAGTGATGGGAAAGGTGCTGTCGGCAGAACGGCGGTATGATGGTCCGATGGGAAAGAGCGACCGTGCTTTCGTTCTCGGCCTCTACGGAGTGGTCTGTTTGTTTGGCATAAACCTTTCAGGATGTTCCCTTTACATCTTTGGGGCTATCGATTTGTTGCTTTTAGTCTGCACGTGGATTAGGATAAAGAAGACGTTAGGTGCAAGCGGAAGTTCGCAAACGCCTGTGTAAACCGATGGTATTGATAAGCAGTGGCGTATGAAAAAGAAACCTTATCCAACGGTTGCGGTTTTTTCCGGCGGTGGTACACGTTATGCTTTGTATCTCGGCATGTATGCGGCGATGCAACATTATGGTGTAAAGCCCGACCTGCTGATTGCCTCTTGCGGTGGCAGTATCGCTGCCAACATTATCAACTCGTTTGCTACCGACGAGCAGCGAAAGGCCTTTATACAGTCGGAAGAGCTGTATCGCTTTGTGCAAAACACCCGACTGACACGTTTCAAAATGCTGTATAAGATAGGTGTCTATTGCCAGCGCAAGGTGCGAAACACATTCTATGCACCTTATATCGAAAATATTTTCGATAAATTTATCGTAGACATGCCCACCGACATACGCCCGCTTTTGCCCTCGTTGGCTGTTCGGCCAACCCTTCCCACCATCGTAGTAGGTGCCCGATTGCTGTTCGACAGGGCCGACATCGGTAAAGAAAGAAACGGAAGAAAACTTTATAGGAAGGTGCTTTTTACCGATGCCGAGACAGCTCGAAACATAGATTTGTCTGCCATTAACTGCAATTTTAAAAGCTATGAGGGTAGTGCCATCGACTCGCAAGTTGAGCTGTTTCAAGATGTTCCCTTGCCCATTGCCACCCGCATATCTGTTTCGGATATGTTCTACGTTCAGCCCGTACATTACAACGGCGCCTATTTTGCGGGCGGAATTGTTGATTTGATGCCCATAGAACTGGCCGAACAACTTGGCGAAACAATTTTCTTTGAGAGGAAAAAGGGTTTTGGCACCATCGACGAGGCACTTATTAGAGCCGTATTTGGATATAGTGGAAACCGCCGATTGCAAGAAGTGATGACGCATTCGGTGAACTATTGGGTAGACACAGCCGACATGAACCAGGCACTTTCGGGCCATTACATCGAGAAAAACATCAATCTTCTGAAGCTCCAGGTAGAACTGAAACTGCCCAAAACTTATGCCCAGTTTGTAGAAGATATGAACTTTCAATGGCAATACGGATACGATAGGGTTGCCCAACATTTTAAAAACAAACAGGTATGAACATCTTTATTACCGGCGGAACATCGGGTATCGGCTTGGCCTTGGCGCGGTTTTATGCTGCCGAAGGCCACCGGGTTGGGGTGTGCGGACGAAATACGACACGAATAGACAGGAGTGATGAGGTTAACAAACTGTTGTTTGCCTACCAGCTCGATGTGTGTGATAAGGGCGCATTAACCGCTGCCGTAGAAGTGTTTTGTGCCGATAAGGGGTTGGACATGATGATTATTGCTGCCGGATATTACCGTAACGGCGTTACTGAAGAAGTGGATTTTGAGCAGACTTCACAAATGTTGAAGGTTAATATCGCAGGTGCATTGAATGCGATGGAAGTGGCGCGAGAAGCGATGAAGGCATCTGGTGGACATCTGGTAGTGATCGCCTCGGTGGCCGGATTGCTGCATTATCCGTGTGCAAGCGTATATGCCAAGTGCAAAAGAGCTTTGATACAGATAGCCGATGCTTATCGCCGAAGTTTGGCCGACTATCAAATAACGGTTACAACACTTGTTCCAGGCTACATAGACACGCCGCGATTGAGAGAGATATACCGTAACGACCTTTCCAAATGTCCGTTCTGCATGCCCTTAAATCGGGCTGTTGAAACAATGACGAAGGCCATAGCGCAGCGCAAAGCACAGGTGGTGTTTCCGCCAAAAATGCGCCTTTCCATCGCTTTCCTTTCGCTTTTACCCACTTGTTTGTTATCGGCTTTTATGCACCGAAAGACATTATGGAGCATTCCCAAATAAACGATAAAACGATATGGGCGAGTAAGCGGCCCTTGCCAAACGGTTTGATGCAGCGTTGCGGTATAGATAACAAATGCTTGCAAGCAAGCAAATACATCGCCCTTGTTATTTGTTGGGGTGTATTCTATGCTGTTTATACTTTTGCTGCAAGCTATGCAGCATCGCTTAAAGAGGTGTCTTCGCTTTGCTTTCCGTTTGAAAAAGCCATACCGTTTGTACCTTTCGCCATCTATTTTTATAGCAGTAGTGTGGTGTTTTTTATATGGGTTTTCTTCCTTTGCAATACCTTTCGTCAACTGTCGACATTAAGTAAACGCATCATTTTTATAACCGTTTTATCGGGAATTTGTTTTATTGTCTTTCCGTTAAAACAAAGTTTTGTACGTCCCGAAACAACCCATATTTTGTTTTCTTTCATCAATACGTACGATACGCCTTTTAATCAGGCTCCGTCTTTACATGTAGGTTATGCCTGTATCTTTTGGAGTGGGGTGCGAAATAGCAGGTTGAGAAACTTTCTGAGAATGTGGTTGGTGTTGTTAATGCTGTCTACCCTTTTGGTATATCAGCACCATTTCATCGATGTTACTACCGGTTTGATGGCAGGTTTTCTGACGTTATGGATGTTTCCTTACCGTAAAAAGCGCAACCAACAAATAGCAAAGGTTTACTTTTTTGTTGCCGCCGTGGGGCTGACGGCGTTGTTGTTTGCCATCGGATATTCGGTTTTATGCAGTATTTTTTTATTGTGGGGCATACTCGTCTTAATCTTATTGGGCCGTGCTTATTATCGCTCTAATCGGCATTTTCTTAAAGACGA
>CAUPVH010000372.1:0-2877 GCA_963514635.1 uncultured Prevotella sp.
TTGTTATTTTTGCACCAATTATCGCCAATGCTCGCACAGCGAGCCATGCGATGCTGTAAGAAGACAATGAACTAAGACCCTAATCCGATATTTTTCAAACCAGAATATACAGATGAAACATCTTAAATTCTTGGCCGTGGCAGCCTTGATGTTGCTTGCTGCAACAAATGCCGAGGCCAAACAAAACAAGCAAACAAAAACTACGCGTAACACTTTCGCCATCGCCGATGGCCAATTCGTTTACAACGGTAAGCCCATGCAATTGCATTCGGGCGAGATGCACTATGCCCGCGTGCCTGCCCCTTATTGGCGTCACCGAATGAAAATGATGAAGGCAATGGGCTTGAACGCTGTTGCCACATACGTGTTTTGGAACTATCACGAAACAGAACCTGGCAAGTGGGATTGGAAAACGGGAAACCGCAACCTGCGACAGTTTGTTAAGACGGCTGCCGAAGAAGGCATGCTGGTTATTCTAAGGCCTGGTCCCTATTGTTGTGCAGAATGGGAGTTTGGCGGCTACCCTTGGTGGCTGTCTAAGGCAAAGGGCTTGGTGATACGCGCCGACAATCAGCCGTTTCTCGATTCGTGCCGTGTTTACATCAACCAATTGGCCTCGCAGATGCGCGACTTGCAGATAACCAAGGGCGGACCAATCATTATGGTGCAGGCCGAAAACGAGTTCGGTTCGTATGTAGCACAACGCAAAGACATACCCTTAGAAACCCATCGTGCTTATAGTGCCAAGATTAAGCAGCAATTGCTTGATGCGGGTTTCGATGTTCCCTTGTTCACGTCAGACGGAAGTTGGCTTTTCAAGGGCGGTACGATAGAAGGCGCACTGCCAACGGCCAACGGAGAGAGCGACATAGAGAAGCTTAAAAAGGTGGTAAACGAATATAATGGCGGCAAAGGTCCATACATGGTAGCCGAGTTCTACCCCGGATGGCTGTCGCATTGGGCAGAGCCTTTCCCACAAGTAAGCACCGAGTCGATAGTGAAACAAACCGCCAAGTATCTTGAAAATGGCATCAGCTTTAACTATTATATGGTGCATGGCGGAACAAACTTCGGCTTTACATCGGGTGCCAACTACACCACCGCCACCAACTTGCAGCCCGACCTCACCTCGTACGACTACGATGCACCCATCAGTGAGGCTGGTTGGAACACGCCTAAATATGATGCCCTGCGCGCATTGATGATAAAGAACGTTAAGTATAACGTGCCTGGCGTGCCCCAACGCATTCCCGTTATAGCCATCCCCAACATCAAGCTGAACAAAAGTGCCGACGTGTTGAACCTGCTTACCAAGGGTAAAGCCGTTGAAAGCGATAAGCCACTTACCTTTGAAGACCTGAACCAAGGGCATGGCTACGTGCTATACAGAAGACACTTTAACCAACCCATCGGCGGAATGCTGAAAGTTGCCGGCTTGGCCGACTACGCTTTGGTTTACGTAAACGGCCAGAAGGTGGGCGAACTAGACCGCGTTAGCGATGTGGACAGCATCGAGATAAACATTCCGTTCAACGGCGTGCTCGACATCTTGGTTGAAAACATGGGCCGAATAAACTACGGCGCACGCATCACCCAAAGCATCAAGGGAATTAATGGCCCTGTGGTTATCGACGGAAACGAGATAACGGGCAACTGGCAGATGTACAAACTGCCCATGAACGAGGTTCCCGACGTTAACGCCTTGCCTACGGCCAACAACAAGGGGCTGCCTACACTCTATTCGGGAACGTTCAACCTAGACACCACTGGCGACACTTTCCTTAACATGGAGACATGGGGTAAGGGCATTGTATTTGTTAACGGCATTAACCTTGGCCGCTATTGGAAACGCGGACCGCAACAAACGCTCTACCTTCCCGGTTGCTTCTTAAAGAAGGGCGAAAACAAGATTGTGGTGTTCGAACAGCAAAACGACACGCCTCAGACAAGCGTTGCCGGACAAACCACACCCATATTGCAAAAGTTGGTGAAGTAAACGGCACGCCCCGAAAGCTATTTTAACAGGGCGCATCGTGCATATCTTTTACCACTATAATAACGAAAATGCGTGAGTTCGACGGGTTCGTACTCACGCATTTCCTTATCAGCGGTCAAGTAGTTGCACATTTTAATATAAATTTCGGCCTTAATCTGTTGACAAATGATAAATTATTGCTATTTTTGCACTAAATAGGCTGTATTCGCAAAGGCCAAACAAGCACCTCTTGCAGGCACTAGCGGCAACGCCACACATACATCTACATTGACATAACAACATTGATGACCACTGCCGACTTAACGCGCACGCTGACCCATATCGCAGAAGAGCTTTCGGATGCCAAGGCATTGAAAGGCATTTTTCACCAACACAAGGATGGAAACCCTATCCCTTCGGGAGAGGTTCTCAAAAAGATTGTGGACTTGTTGCGTGCCATTATCTTCCCCGGATATTACGGCAAGTCTACCGTTAACTCGCGCACCATCAAGTTTCATGTTGGTGTTAATGTAGAAAAACTCAACCAACTTCTTACCGACCAGATACAGGCAGGCCTGTGCTTTGCCAGCTGCGACGGCTGCGACACAAGCGACGCCGCCATCGACATGCGCTACACAGCCGAAGAAATGTCCATCGACCTGATTAAAAGGCTGCCTGCCGTGCGCCAAATGCTGGCTGCCGACGTGGCCGCCATATACAACGGCGACCCAGCAGCAGGCAGTTTCGGCGAGATAATATCGTGCTATCCATCCATCAAGGCATTGGTTAACTATCGCATTGCGCACGAACTGCTGCTTATGGGCGTGCCACTGATACCGCGAATGCTAACCGAAATGGCGCATTCGGAAACGGGAATAGACATACACCCCGCTGCGCAGATT
>CAUPVH010000373.1:0-2876 GCA_963514635.1 uncultured Prevotella sp.
AACCCCATGTGATATTTGGGACTATGGTGCGAAATGTGCACCATTCTATCCCAACACAGAAACAGTAGGTTGGGTTCTACTCCTTATATTATATATAACAACATAAGAACAAACATAAAATGGCAAAAGAAATTAAATTCGATATAGAAGCACGCGACTTGCTTAAAAACGGTGTAGACAAACTGGCAAATGCCGTTAAAGTTACGCTTGGCCCAAAAGGTCGCAACGTAGTGATTGAAAAGAAATTCGGTGCACCGCAAATTACCAAAGACGGAGTTACCGTTGCAAAAGAAGTTGAGTTGGAAGACCACTTCGAAAACACGGGTGCACAACTCGTAAAGAGCGTGGCATCGAAAACGGGCGACGATGCTGGCGACGGCACAACCACTGCTACTATTCTTACGCAAGCCATTGTTAACGAGGGCTTGAAGAACGTAACGGCTGGCGCAAACCCAATGGATTTGAAACGCGGTATCGACAAGGCCGTGAAGGTTGTGGTGGATTATATCCGCGAATCGGCCGAACAAGTAGACGACAACTACGACAAAATTGAGCAAGTGGCCTCGGTAAGTGCCAACAACGACCCCGAAATAGGAAAACTTCTTGCTGATGCCATGCGCAAGGTTAGCAAGGATGGCGTTATCACCATCGAAGAAAGCAAGAGCCGCGAAACAAGCATTGGCATCGTAGAGGGTATGCAATTTGATAGAGGTTACCTCTCTGGCTACTTTGTTACCGACACCGATAAGATGGAGGCTGTAATGGAAAACCCCTACATTCTTATCTACGACAAGAAGATTAGCAACCTGAAAGACTTCCTCCCCATCTTGCAACCTGCTGCCGAAAGCGGCCGCCCGTTGCTTGTTATCGCAGAAGATGTAGACTCGGAAGCACTTACAACGCTTGTGGTTAACCGTCTGCGTGGTGGCTTGAAAATTTGTGCCGTTAAGGCTCCTGGCTTTGGCGATCGTCGTAAAGCAATGCTTGAAGACATCGCCGTGCTAACAGGCGGATTGGTTATCAGCGAAGAAAAGGGCTTGAAATTGGAGCAAGCTACCCTCGAAATGATGGGAACCTGCGACAAGGTTGTTGTTTCTAAAGACAATACGACGATTGTTAACGGTGCTGGCGAAAAGCAAAACATCGCCGACCGCGTGGCTCAGATTAAGAATGAGATAGCCAACACCACCAGTTCTTACGACAAAGAGAAACTGCAAGAGCGTTTGGCCAAACTTTCGGGTGGCGTTGCCGTACTCTATGTAGGTGCTAACAGCGAGGTGGAAATGAAGGAAAAGAAAGACCGTGTTGACGATGCACTGTGCGCAACTCGCGCTGCACTTGAAGAAGGTGTGGTTGCTGGCGGTAGCACAACTTATATCCGTGCCCTCGATGCATTGAAAGGACTTAAAGGCGACAATGCTGATGAACAGACAGGTATCAACATTGTGGAGCGCGCTATCGAAGAACCGCTGCGCCAAATCGTAATCAATGCAGGCGGAGAAGGGGCAGTAGTGGTGCAAAAGGTTCGCGAAGGCAAGGGCGACTATGGTTACAACGCTCGCACCGATGCCTTCGAGGATATGCGTAAGGCAGGAATTATCGATCCCGCAAAGGTTGCACGCGTGGCATTAGAGAACGCAGCCTCTATTGCAGGCATGTTCCTTACCACCGAATGCCTCATTGTAGAGAAACCATCAGACACTCCTGCAATGCCTATGGGAAATCCTGGGATGGGCGGAATGATGTAAGATAGTTACAAAAAGACTCAAAAAAGTGCCAAAATAGCTAAATACTAGGACGTTTATCTTCGGATAGACGTCCTTTTAGCTTTTCTTTGCATATTGATTTGGCTTTTTTAAATAAAAACATTTTGTAGTTTAATGAGAGTTGACTACATTTGCAAATGTAAAGAAGATACAATGGAGAAATCCATTCAAAGATATTTTTTTGATTTGTTTTAGTAGATTAGTTTTTAAGTAGTTTGTTTTGGAAATCGGTTGTCGGGAGACATCCGATTTTTTTATTGCATATTTTTCGTGCTTTTGGCCATTACACCATAACTTTTTGTTACCTTTGTGTTCATGAAAATAAGAATTAACTGGAAACGCATCCTTGTACTCCTCCTTGTATCGGCAGGCTTGGTCTACATAACCAAGTCGTTCCTCATGTCTGCTGGCATATTTTTGCTGCTCTTTGCAGCCGATAGCTTATTGGCTAAATACGACGAAAACAGGAGAAGACGCAAACAAAGCGAAGAACACAAATAAGTAGATTAGCAAACGAAGGCGCACAAAATGGAAAAATTAGCTGAACTATATAAACGATGGAAAGGTACGACTCCAGCTATGACGGCTCAATTGCCCGAAGCGGGAAGCAACAGAAAGTATTACCGACTAACCGGTGAAGACGGAGAAAGCGTTATCGGCGTGGTGGGAAACAGCAGGGACGAGAACCACACCTTTATATACCTTACCCACCACTTTACGGAAAGGCGATTGCCCGTGCCTAGCATCCTGGCCGTTGACGATGACGAATTGCGCTACCTGCAAACCGACTTGGGCAGCACCTCGCTATTCGACGTTCTGCGCGGCGGACGCGAATCGGGAGGAAGGTACAACATGCGCGAGAAACAATTGCTTACAGCCGTTATACGCGAACTGCCCAACATACAGATAAGAGGCGCGCGCGGACTGGATTGGCAAGTGTGTTATCCGCAGCCAGAGTTTGATGTAGACAGTGTACTTTTCGACCTCAACTACTTTAAATACTGCTTTCTTAAAGCCACAGAGCTCGAATTTCATGAGCTGAAATTGGAGGCAAACTTCCGTCTTTTTGCAAAGGATTTGACGTCGGAAAAGAGCGAGAGCTTTCTTTAT
>CAUPVH010000374.1:0-2863 GCA_963514635.1 uncultured Prevotella sp.
TGTTACCACCAAACGCGGCCGAACTGAGATGCGCCCCACCATTAATCTTAGGGCACAATATGCCGTTTCGTCGTTGGCCAACACCGATTACTTTGACCAACTGATGACTGGTCCCGAACTATTACGCTATTATCAGGAGACGGGTATTTACACCGCCGACCAAATAGCGGCCTTAAAGAGCAAGTATTTCAAGGAAACCGACTTCCAATGGTATAAATATGTGTACCAACCTGCGCCCATGTACACGGCCGACGTGTCGGTGTCGGGCGGCACATCTGCCGTTAGGTACTACCTATCGGGCGGTGCATTGAGCCAAGACGGATTGCGTATGGGGTCGGGTTACAAGAAAGCTTTCGGCCGTATTAACCTCGATGCGAAGTTGGCCGAATGGGTTCGCGCCGGCATAAACACGCAAGTGGCATACGACGACACGCGCATTTCGCCTTTCGGCAGCAACAATGCCGTGGGCGGAGGCGTTGCAGCCATGAACGCACCCTTTGCATCGCCCTACGACCCAAGGACGGGAGAGGAACTGGAACGCGTGCCACTGCTCGACATCACTACGCCTAAGCACGTTATTTCTACCAACCCAGCCAAGACCAATGCCTTTATCCTGTCGGCTAATGGAAACCTAACGCTCACGCCGATAAAGAACTTAACCTTGCGTTCGCTTGTTGGATTGGAGCTAAATTACGGCGATAGCCGTTCGCGTACCTTGCCTAGCTACTATCGCGCATACGGAAATGGCAGTGCCGAACGTGGTTTCTCGATGGTATCCAACTTCACTATCACCAACACGGCAGCCTATAACATGGGCTTTGGCGACCATCACGTTACCGCGTTGTTGGGACATGAATACACCAATTATAACGATGATGGTTTCTCTGCATCGGGTTCGGGCATCTTAGACGACCGCCTTAACCTGCTTAACAACGCCACGCAAAAGAAGAATGTGGGCGAGGCAACCAACAGCTATGCTTTCCTTTCGTTCTTTACCCAGCTGTCTTACGATTTCTCCGAACGTTATTTCGTTGACTTGGTTTTGCGTAACGACGCCTCTTCGCGCTTTGGACGCAACAAGCGAAACGGCTTGTTCTGGTCGGTGGGCTTGTTGTGGAAGGCTAAGGGTGAAGGCTTTCTCAAAGACGTATCGTGGCTTAACGAGTTAGACTTCAAAACGAGTTACGGAACGCAGGGCAACTCTTCGATACCTCCTTACAGCACATCATCGTATGTAGGAAAAGTGGGACAGAAGAAAGGCGGCAGGAGCCTTGGCGTTGTTAGTCATGGAAAACCCGACTTGGGATGGGAACACCAAAGCAAATTTACTGTGGGCGTGAAGGCTCGTTTGCTAAGTAGGTTCGACCTAAACGTGGAGTACTACAACCGTATAACGAGCAACATGCTCTTTGAAGTTCCGCTTCCCTACACATCGGGTATGCCTGCCGGCAACGAAGGTTATGCCACTCGTTACGAGAATGTTGGGCGTTACCTGAACCACGGTATCGACTTCCAACTGGGTGCCGACATCCTTCGCGGTCGCGATTGGGGCGTTTCGGCCAACATTAACTTCAACTACAACCGCGATAAAGTGCTCGAACTGTTCGAAGGACGTCAGTCGTGGCACGAACCAGGCGGCCAACTCGCCTACATGGTAGGTAAGCCTGTAACCTTTGTACTTCCGCTTTATAAGGGCGTGAACCCCCAAACGGGCGTACCCGAATGGTATAAACCGGGCACAGACAAGAACCAAACGCGGCGCGACGACAACGACGTGGTGTCCGAATATTCTTCTTCGCTCAGTCAAAACACAGGCGTAAACGCTTACACGCCTTTTACGGGCGGTTGGGGCATTTCGGCTTATTGGAAAGGTTTCTACCTCAACGCCGACTTCTTCGTGGCTCTCGGTAAGCACATGATATCAATGGATAAACAGTTTTACGAGAACGATTATCACGTTCGTAACCGCGAAGGAAACTTCAATGGGTCGCGCAGATTGTTCGACTATTGGAAGAAACCGGGCGACAACACCGAATATCCCTCGTTGGCATGGGTGCGCCAAGCCAACCACCAAAGCAACTACGTGGACTCGAAAATGCTTGAAAACGCCTCGTTCATGCGCCTGAAGAACTTTACATTGGGCTACGACATCCCCCGCAAGAGCCTTGGACGACAGAACATCGTACGCACGGCAAAAGTGTTCTTTACAGGCAGAAACCTGCTTACCTTTACCAAGTTCCGCGGTATCGACCCCGAAGTGAACCGCAATGTTTCGTATGGTGTCAATCCCAACACCAAGCAATTGAGCGTAGGTGTGGAGATAGGACTCTAACAACAACACATAAATAATGAACACGTATATGAAAACAACGAAGATATTATTATGGGCGTTTACGCTTGCGGCCATGCTCCAAGGGTGCAATCTAGACCGCGAACCAGCCGACTATATAGACTATAACGCCTCGTTTAACAATATGCAAGATGCCGCCAAATGGGACAACGGCATCTATTCCACCCTTCGCGGCAAGTTCGGGGGCGGCTATGTGTTGCCCCAAGAGGCGCAAGCCGACATGCTTAACGCGCATGCAGCCTTCGGAAACCTCTATGGAGAGTTTCACGGATGGACCATCTTGCCCGAAAGTAGCGTGATACAAGAAATCTACCACTCGTATTATTCGGCGCTCGTAGATGCCAATGTGGTGATAACCAAGTTGCCCCAGCTGCCCGTTAGCGAGGCCGAAAAGCCCACGCAACGCCATTATTTGGGCAACGCATACTTCGCAAGGGCCTTCTATCACTTTAACTTGGCCTTGCGATGGGGTATGATCTACGATGCGGCCACGGCCGACAAAGACCTCGGTGT
>CAUPVH010000375.1:0-2856 GCA_963514635.1 uncultured Prevotella sp.
CATCTATGAAGACAGATTTCGAGATAGCTCGCGAGGCTACACTGTTGCCTATTAACGACATTGCCGCGAAGGCTGGCATTTCCGCCGCTGAGTTAGAACCCTATGGCAAACACATTGCCAAAGTTCCTTACACGCTCATCGACGAAGAACGCGTGAAGAAATGCAACCTCATCTTGGTTACATCCATTACGCCCACCAAAAGCGGGAACGGTAAAACCACCGTCAGCGTAGGCTTGGCCTTAGGCATGAACCGCATTGGAAAGAACGCCGTGGTGGCTTTGCGCGAACCTTCGCTCGGCCCATGCTTTGGCATGAAGGGTGGAGCTGCTGGCGGCGGATATGCACAGGTGTTGCCAATGGAGAAGATTAACTTGCACTTTACGGGCGACTTCCACGCCATAACTTCGGCCAACAACATGATTGCCGCCCTGCTAGACAACTATATTTACCAACACCAAGACGATGGGTTCGGCATGAAAGAGGTGTTGTGGCGGCGCGTTCTCGACGTGAACGACCGCAACCTGCGCACCGTCGTTACGGGATTGGGCGGAAAAACCGATGGAATTGTTACCGAAGGGGGCTTCGACATCACGCCCGCATCGGAAATAATGGCCATCTTCTGCCTTGCCACAAGCGAAGAAGACCTGCGCCGCCGCATCGACAACGTGCTGCTGGGTGTGACATTGCAAGGCAAACCCTTCACGGTTAAAGACCTGGGTGTGGGCGGTGCAATCGTCGCCATCCTGCACGATGCCATCCATCCCAATATGGTTCAGACCATCGAGAACACGCCTGCCTTTATCCACGGCGGTCCCTTTGCCAACATCGCTCACGGCTGTAACAGCGTGATGGCCACCAAAATGGCCATGACCTTTGGCAACTACGCTATCACCGAGGCGGGGTTCGGTGCCGACTTAGGCGCAGAAAAGTTCTTCGACATTAAGTGCCGAAAGGCGGGCATCTCGCCAAAGCTCACCGTTTTGGTGGCCACCGCGCAGGCGTTGAAGATGCACGGCGGCGTGAACGAGAAGGAAATAAAGACGCCCAACGTGGAAGGCGTGCGCCGCGGACTGGCCAATATGGACAAGCATATTGCCAACATGCAGGCCTTTGGCCAAACGGTGGTGGTGTGCCTTAACCGCTTTGCTACCGACACCGATGAGGAATTAGACGTCGTTCGCCGTCATTGCGAGGAGCTGGGTGTGGGCTTTGCCCTCAACACGGCTTTCGGCGAGGGCGGTAAAGGGGCGGAAGACATCGCGCGATTGGTGGTTGAAACCATCGAGAAGAACCCCTCTAAGCCGCTGCGTATGCTCTACGACGATGCCGACGACATCGAAACGAAGGTGCGTAAGATTGCCCAACGCATATATGGAGCAAACAACGTGGTGCTGAAACCTGCCGCCAAGAAGAAGTTGGCACGCATTAAGGAACTGGGCTTGGAGCATTTCCCCGTGTGTGTTGCTAAGACGCAATACTCGTTTTCGGAGGATGCGAAGGCCTACGGACTGCCTACTAACTTCGACATCACCATCCGCGACTTCGTTATCAACACGGGTTCGGAAATGATTGTGGCCGTTGCAGGCGACATCATGCGCATGCCTGGCTTGCCAAAGAGTCCGCAAGCCGAACGCATCGACGTCGTTAACGGCGTAATCGAAGGCTTGTCGTAGTCTTAACGAAGGTGGGTTCCAAGTACATTTAATGTGCATCTTGGAACCCATCTTGCTTTTTAAGTGGGCACAAATTGCGTTTTCATTGTTGAATTATACGTGCCTATGTCAATGCTTTTAAGTACAGCATGCAAGAAACAATAGGCAAAGTAATAAAAGAAGAAGTAAAAAATGAACTTATTTACAAATAACAGATTGTTGTATGAAGGTAGGGACTCTCGGCTTTCCGAAGAAAAAATAAGGCAGGCTTTGGGAGTTGATGGTAATAAGATCAATAGTTTTATTCAATTTTATCTCACGTTTGATGGTGTATTGTTCCCCAAACAAGCAATGATGTTTAGGCATGCGTTTTATCCAATTAAAAAAGGAGATTGGGATAAAATAGAAATAGGTTTCTTTTTAAAGCTTGATGATGTTGTTAAGGTTAGGGCTCTTCAATTACAGGATGACGCTCAGCTAGATTCTTTTGTCCAAACTCACATCCCTTTTGCTGATGATGGATGTGGTAATGATATTTGGATTGAGGTTTCAACGGGGGTAATTAAAGCATTTTATCATGAGTATTCATTGGAAGAAGGGCTGATAATGGTTGCTCCTAGCTTTGATGATTTCTGTTCTTCGTTAGAAAATTGGTCGCTTGATAATAATACACATCGTACTACAATATAAAACATACACTAGTGTCCCGAACACATCAACTCATCAACTCCCAAATTCATCAATCCCCAAACTTACAAACTTAGAAACTCAAATAACTCACCAGCTCAAAAACTTAAATTGTTATTCTTTATTTTACAAAGTCTCTCTAAATTTCGCTCCGTTCTAGCGAAAAAATAGGTCATAAAGTAGGTAAACAACCACCATTTCTAACCTTTCACGCCTTATGTTTTGTCTATTTTTAAGGGTAGAACCTGCATTTAGCACCATTTAGCCTTTCTAGTTTGGTTGCCAGTTCGTAAATTTTCAGGCCCAATTACACACTTTTAGCACCTAAAAACCCACTTTTTACCACCCATTTTGCCCTCTCGCCCCATGTTTTTAATGGTTCTAACAGGTTATATTTATGCTATTTCAGTGAGTATTTATGCTTAAACGCCTTGCATTTAGCACCATTTTGCCTTGCATTTAGCACCAAAACGCATTGCATTTAGCGGCAAAACGCACTGCATTTAGCACCAAAACG
>CAUPVH010000376.1:0-2848 GCA_963514635.1 uncultured Prevotella sp.
GAGTAGTAAAGGAGTAAGGAGTAAAGTAGTAAAGGTAATAAGGATGTAAAGGGACTTTTTGGGGAGTTAAGGGGGGTAAAGCTGTAAAGAAGTAAAGTTAGTTGCCTATAAAAAGGGTTGCAAGCATTCTTGTTATTATTTCCTTAATATGGTTATTAGCTAGCGAGTTAGAGACTTTGCTTGGAAGTTAGTGTCCCCAACAAAACGCTAATGGCGTTACAACTTTACTTCTTTACTACCTTACTACTTTACTACTTAAAAGAGCCTATTGCATCTCATCCAACACCAAAACGGGCTGTTTGCCATCAAGGTCTTGTTGTGCAAAAGTGGCAGTAAGTTCGCGTTCTTCGCCAGGGAAAAGCGTGATGAAGTTGTCGCTCCATATCGTAGGTAGCACCTCTGTACCACCTTCGCCCTTGGCAATGTATAGGCGATGCATAAAGGCCAGCTGTGTGGAAGGGTTCTTCACCTTAATGGTCATCACCACGTCGCCGTCGCGTTGAGTTGTTTGCGTATCGAACTTCAAAGGCACCTTGGGCAAGCGCGTTAGTTCACGGAAATCGTTTTTGCCGTCGGCTGTTTGCCAATAGAGGTTGTCTGACATGATGCGACCTTGCTTGTCTACCAGTTGTAGACGAACGAAATGCACGTTGCTAACGCCCTGCGGAACGGGTACGGCAAATAGTTCGGTAAAGCAATCGGCATCAAACGCACGCAGTGGCACCGTTTGTTGCCAAGCCACATTCAGGTTGTTGTCGTACACTTTCACGTTCACGGTGATGTCGGTTTGTGGCTTGTGCATCGTGTTGATAACGCTCACCATGCGGTTATGCTCGTTCATCTGTATGTGCAAGGGCTCTAATGCCTTCTTGGTATAGTAGTACCCTGCGTTGGGATTGAGGAACCAATCGTATATTTGCCACAACACCTGTGGCCATGTTGCATTAAGTTTCCAGAGCATTACGCCCGTGGTTATGTCCCACATGCGGTGGTTGGCAGCCTCGAACATGGCCCGATAGCTGCCCGCGTTGATGTATTGCGCCCAACGGATGTAGTCTTCGGCCGACGAGGGCTGACCAAACTGCTGACGGATGGCGTTGTCGTAGGGTTTGAAGGCATAACTTGACGGCGGACAACAAATGGAGTCCCAAGCATCGTGGTAGGCCCAGACCTTGTCGAGCGGATAGTGGGCATTGCGCGGACCCTTGCCTAAATCGAACACATACTTCTTCATACTCTCGAGCGTAGATACGGCAGGAACACCCATTTCGTTGCGAAACATCTGGTCTTTTACCTCCAACACCTTATTATAATAATAGGGATGAGGGTACCAAGTGTAGTCGGGTTCGTTCTCATCGGTCATGCCTGTGGGCAGGTCGGGCTTGATGTAGGGCGTAAGTTTGTCTACATCCCAACCATGACTAGACGTTGCAATGAAGGGGCGAGTGGGGTCGTGCTGCTTAATGTAGGCACGTAGAGGTACGTATAGTTCTTCGCGCACCATCGTTTCAATCTGCATACACCACAGCGCCAACGAGGGGTGGTTGCGATAACGTTTCACCACATCGTACATGTTGCGCAGTGCAAGGCGCGTATCGGTGGGATTGTTGAAGGAAGGTTCGCCGGGATAACTGGTCCAGCATTGGAAAAACACCTCCCACATCAGCAGTCCGTACTTGTCGTAAGTTTCCATAACAGCCTCTGGGGGCGAGGGCATGTCTTCGTTGGCAATCATGTTTACGCCGGCATTAGCCAGCAGTCGGGCCTCGTCGTACATGCGTTTGGGGTTCATGTCGAGCAGCATGTCGGGCTGGATAAAGCCACCGCGACAGAAAATGCGTTGGCCGTTTACCCAGAAAATGCGACCATGTTCGCCGTCGCGTTCCTTTAAAGTAGAGGTGATTTGGCGTATGCCGAAAGTGGTAGACTGCGTGTCGGACACCTTACCGCCCACTTCAAACGTGAGGTCTAGGCGGTGAAGATGTTGCAAGCCATAGCCATTGGGCCACCACAAGTGGGGATTTTGCACGTTGAGTTGGACAAACTCTTCGGGCGAACAGTTTACGGTGAGGGTTTTTCCGGCGGGTATGGTGACGCGCTTTTCGAAGGCGATGGTGGGCATTTGGCCCGGCATCTGCTTTTTATAGGTGTGGAAGTCTATCTCTTTTAGCAGGTTGATACGCCCGCGCAACACACCCGTTTGGGGCTTGTTGCTTGCGTTTCGCAATTCGGTTTGCACGGATATGCTGGCCTTTGTGGTGTCGGGCAGGTTCAGGTTGGTAACGATGTAGGGGTTTTCAATTTTCACATCATCGGTGTAAGTTAGGTACACGTCTTGATAAAGCCCCATGTTGCGGTCGCGTACCACGGGCGAACAGTCCCAACCGGCCATGAATTTGAGGGTTACATCTCTGAAAATCTCTGCCCCCTGTCCTCTACCTTGCCCGAAAGGGGTGAAGAGATAGCCTGGACGGGGCGTGCCCACGTTGTCTACTTGGTATATCTTTACGGCCACCACGTTGGGCTTGTCTGCCGAAACAAGGGCTGTTATGTCGTATTTAAAGCGCAAGAACATGCCGGCCATCTGCGTTTTGTTGGCCACTTGCTTGCCGTTTACCCAAAGGTCGGCGCGATAATTGATGCCGTCGAAGTTGAGCCATACGCGTCTTCCGCGTTCGCCGGCGGGTATGGAGAACTGCGTGCGGAACCAATAGGGATGCTTAAAGGGGTTAGGCACGCCCTTAATGTGCGAGTACTTGCTAAGTCCCAATCGGCGGTTTAGGTCGTCGGAGGCATCGGGTATGCGTAGGTCGTTGAGATCGAAGTGCGGGTCGGGGTACACATTCTC
>CAUPVH010000377.1:0-2847 GCA_963514635.1 uncultured Prevotella sp.
CACCTTTAAAAGGGCGCAGCTATTTTTTCACCTTTTCACTCTTTCACCTTTTCACTCTTTCACTTTTTCACCTTTAAAAGGGCGTAGCCATCTTTTCACCTTTTCACCTTTTCACCCTTATACAAGTTTACTTAACTAGTGTTGCCGTTTGCCGCTCACTAACTAAAAATAAACTTTCAGCCCTACAAGCAATGTTCGGCCGCGCAGTGCATACTGGTTGTAGGTGCTACTCAGGTTGTTATACGTGGTGTTGTTATAGTAACGTTGGTTCAGTATGTTGTTAATGTGCAGCGTAAAGTCGGTTTTGCGATATTTGTACAGGCAATTGAAGTCGGCAAACAGCGTTTGTTTCCTTGTGCCATCGTTGAAAAAGTTGGCGTAATGTTCGGTAGAGAACGAGAAATTTAAGGCATCCGTCGGCATCAGCGTCAGTTCCAACTCTTGCGTAAACAACTTCGTGCGTGTCTTCATCGCGCCAATTTCGAGCGAGTTTATGTTGTATTGCGCACGATAAGCCACATCCAGCCACGCCCAAACGTTGCTGTTTAGGCTGGCAGATGTTTGCAGCGAGCCCGACTTAAACTGGGTGTTGATGCCGTTTTGGTACATGCTGTTGGTGTTTTGAGACAGCATGCACTGCACGTTGAACGTGCCTTTGAGCCATTCCAGACGCTTGCTCACGGTGGTCATAGCCATTGTGCCGTGCGAGTGGTTGTCGTTTTCCACCGTAGAATAATATGCCATGCCGCGTTTGTCTACCTGTTTGGTGCGCAACAGGTTGTTGTGGCGCGTGTTAAAGGCCACACTGGCACGCACAAACAGCATGTGCATGTAGTCGGTGTACGACACAAAGGCCATTTCTTGCCAGTTGCGCGACCCGTAGAAACTGATGGGCGACACCATGAACGTGCGGTAATCTACCAGCATCGGCATGGCGTGGCTATCGTTAACCGATGGCTCATGGCTGTTCATGGCCACGTTAGCCCCCAGTTTCCAGCGCGAATTAAGTTCCCAACTAAGGCTAAGACTGGGCGAGGGAAACAGCTTGTTGGCCACTGCCGTGCCAAAATAGCGGCATGCGTTAAGGGGCATCTTCAGCGTTCCGCGCAGTCCTCTGTGCTTGTAAGTGATGGTAGGCCTAACAATGAAGGCCATGTAATTGATGTTGGTGTTTTCGTAGAAAGCCGTGTCGTAGGGCATTGTGCGATAGTTGCTTTCCGTATTCATGGCCTGTACGCGGCCTTCGGCGTCCATTTCAAACGCCCAACGGCGCGTGTTGAACGTGAAGTTTAGCTGCGTGGACGAGAGGAATTGGCGGCGTTTAACATCTTGTTGGCGCGTGCTATCGGCCACAACAGAGAGTTGTTCGGGTATGAAACGGTAGAGGTTTACCGATGTCAGCCTGACGTGGTGCTTGCCAATAGCCCTAATCCACTGCAATTGGTTCTCGATGGTGTGCATGTCCGACCGCGTTTCCGACTGGTTGTTGTCGTCGCCTTGCGTAAGGGTGCGGTTGCGTTGCCATGTAGCTCCGTACTTTATTTCGTTGGAAAAGAAACTCCGTTCCTTGTCGCTCTTAAACATAAAGGCGGCCGACAGTTCCCTGTTGTTCAGTATGCCGCGTTCTGTTGTGGCACGCGTCAGGGTGGTGTCGGCAAGGAAATACGACAGGCCGTGTTGCCTTTCCGACGTGTTTCGCTCGTCGGAATAGTATAGCTTTGTTCGCACAATGGCACCCTCGGACACCTTTTGCACATTGCCGATGTTGGCGATGTGTGTGTGCCCAAAGCATGTTCGGCTCTTGTCTAGTGCGCCAGGCCTGCCCAGCGACGTGTCCATAAAGGCGTTGGGGCTGCTGGTAGACACTTGTTTCAGCAACTCGTCTATCGTGAGCACCTTATTTTCGCTCATGATGTCTTTGCCCGTATTGTTGCTTTTGGCCGTTAGCGATGTTTGGTTAACGGCCGATAGGCGTGCGCCAAAGGCCTCGCCCTCCCATAGTTTTGGTAGTCCTGCGGCCGCCCTTAGGTTGCCGCTCCATCGCCCTTTGGCCTTATCTTTCAAGGCGAGGTTAAGTGCGGTGAGCCCCTCGGCCTTGCTTTTTCGCATTGTTTTCTTCGGTTGGAAGTTCTCCACAACGTCTACACGCGAAATTACATCGTGCGAAATGTTGCGCGTGGCGATGTTATATTGTCCGTCGAAGAGGTCGACACCCTCGATAAGAAATTGGTCTATCGCCTTTCCGTTGTACGAAACCATCCCTTCTTTACTTACGTTTATGCCGGGCAAGTTGCGCAACACGTCGCCGATGGTGCGGTCTTTTTGTGTGGCGAAGGCCGATACCAGATAGCTTGTGGTGTCGTTGCGGTGAGTTATTTTGTCAGGTTTCACGTACACATCCTTTATCTCGAAGGCCTTGGGGTGCATCTCCACGCGATAGAATGCTTGGTTGGTAAGGGGACATTGTGTTGTTTGATGGGTCATGCTGCTTACCACCAGCGTTGCGCCGGCCACCTTTTCGCGCCTTACCATAAGGCTAAACTCGCCTTTGGCAGAAGTCTGCGTGTTATAAAGGATGATGTTTTTGGCGTTGCGAATGGTTACGACGGCTCCCCTAACGGGCGTTTCGCTACCCGTTTCCACCACCAATCCGCGCACAACGCTTTCCTGTCCAAGGGCTGGCAAGGTAAAGAGGAGTGCTAGAAACATCAGGAAAGGCCAAGGTTTCATGATGAAATAGTGTTTTAAATATGGGGATAAAGCTGCATAAGAAAGTGAGTTAGCATTGCCGTGATGGTTTCTTAGCGCATACCTAAACTAAAAGCCTTGATCGTTTGGCGGCAGTGG
>CAUPVH010000378.1:0-2846 GCA_963514635.1 uncultured Prevotella sp.
ATCCAGCACGCAATACATCGGCTCCGTGTGGGATTCCATCTCTTATGCCGTTGGTAGCGGCATCGGTTGGACACTGGCCATCGTGTCGATGGGTGCCATTAGGGAGAAAATGCAATACAGCGACGTGCCCAAACCCCTGCAAGGACTGGGCATAACATTCATCACCGTAGGACTGATGGCTATGGCCATGATGTGTTTTTCGGGCTTAAATCTATAAGATAAGGATATATGTTACAGTTTATATTAATAAGTATAGCCGCTTTTCTGCTCATCATCTTGCTGCTGGTGATAATGTTGTTGGTGGCCAAGAAATACCTTTCGCCCAGCGGTAAGGTGGCAATCACCGTTAACGGAGATAAAGAACTTACCGTAGAGCAGGGCAACAACGTGATGGCCACGCTCAACGAGAACGGCATTTTCTTGCCGTCAGCTTGTGGCGGAAAGGCTAGCTGCGGACAATGCAAGCTGCAAGTGCTGGAAGGGGGCGGCGAAATTCTCGACTCCGAACGCTCGCACTTCTCGCGAAAAGAAGTGAAAGAGCATTGGCGACTTGGTTGCCAGTGTAAGGTTAAAGGCGATTTGAAGGTTAAAGTGCCCGAAAGCGTGTTGGGCGTGAAAGAGTGGGAGTGCACGGTTATCAGTAACAAGAACGTATCGAGCTTTATCAAGGAGTTCATCGTTGAATTGCCACCAGGCGAACACATGGACTTCGTACCAGGAAGTTACGCTCAAATAAAGATACCTGCATACGAAACCATCGACTATAACAAGGATTTCGACAAGAAAGACATTGGCGAAGACTATTGTGCTGTATGGGAAAAGTTCGGCATTTTCGACCTCAAAGCTCACAATCCCGAAGAAACCATCCGCGCCTACTCTATGGCTAACTACCCCGCAGAGGGCGACCGCATCACGCTAACTGTGCGTATTGCCACTACGCCGTTTAAGCCGCGCCCCGAAGTAGGATTTCAAAACGTGCCCACGGGTATTGCATCCAGCTACATCTTCTCGCGCAAGCCAGGCGATAAGGTGGTGATGAGCGGTCCGTTTGGCGACTTCCACCCGATATTCGACTCGAAGAAAGAGATGATTTGGGTTGGTGGCGGTGCAGGTATGGCTCCTCTTCGCAGTCAGATTATGCACTTGCTTAAAACCCTGCACATACGCGACCGCGAGATGCACTATTTCTATGGCGCACGTAGTCTTAGCGAGGCGTTCTTCTTGGAAGACTTCCACGAGTTGGAAAAGGAATATCCAAACTTCCATTTCCACCTTGCACTCGACCGCCCCGACCCCAAAGCCGATGAGGCAGGTGTGCCATACGTGGCCGGCTTTGTACACGAAGTAATGTACAACACCTATCTGAAAGACCACGAGGCACCCGAAGACATCGAGTTTTATATGTGCGGTCCGGGTCCGATGAGTAAAGCTGTACAAGGTATGCTCGATAGTATAGGCGTTGACCGCGAGAGCATCATGTTCGATGACTTTGGATAAACACATGTTGTAATACTACTCGCAGTAGTTTTTACTTTTTGAGTTCAATAATACACCGCATGGCGAATGGCAACAACATTCGTTATGCGGTGTTTTCGTATTCCAATATAAAAGACTATCTTTGCATTAAATTTTTCAGGATATGATTAAAGCATTGTTCTTCGATATCGACGGCACACTCGTAAGCATGAATACGCATACCATCCCCACTTCGGCAGTTGAATCTATCGCACAAGCCAAGCGTAAAGGGGTGAAAGTGTTTATTGCCACGGGCAGACCATACGCCATTATCAACAACATCGATCCCATTCTTCCCTTTATAGACGGCTATCTTACCGCCAATGGCGCACACTGCATGGTGGGTAACGAAGTGGTTTATCATCACCCCATCCCCAAGCGTGACGTTGAATTGATACTTAACGATGCCAGAGAGCAAGACTATTCGTGCGTGGTGGTGGGCGAAAAAGACATCACTACCTATAATTATAAGGATAATATCGACCGCATTTTTAGGCGTACGCTTGATATTCACGGCATTAATTATCATTTGCCAATCGACAATGTGATGCAAAACGGCATTTTGCAGCTTACCCCTTTTGCCACCGTTGAACAAGAACTGCAGCTAATGCCTCGCATCCCCGACTGCGTTTCTGGTCGTTGGCATCCTGAATTTATGGACATTACCTCGCGAATGGCCGACAAGGGTAGGGGACTTGCCGCCATTGCCCAACACCTCGACATACCCATTGATGCCTGTGCCGCCTTTGGCGATGGTGGAAACGACATCAGTATGATACGTGCAGCAGGCGTAGGCGTGGCAATGGGCAACGCCGGCGACGACGTAAAGCAAGCTGCCAACTTTGTTACAACGCATATAGACGAAGATGGCATCATACACGCTATGCAACATTTGGGGATTGTTTAAGTTTCTTTCCCGGTTCACCAACGCAAATGTGGGGATGAGTTTTCATCCAATGTAAAACAGGCTGTCTGCCAATTTGAAGATCAAGCGTAAGCCTTTCTTATTTCAATTTTATGAAGTTGTCTTGCCTTTCAATATTTCTACAAAGTGAGCGGAGTGCAAGGCAAGTCAACTTACTGGTCTGTAAACTCGCTAAAACCAATAACTCACAAAGGCATCAACAGACCAACTTACTAACTCGCAAACTCATCAACTCGTAATCTCATCAACTCGCAAACTCATCAACTCACAGGCTTATCAACTCACAAGCTCATCAACTCACAGGCTCATCAACTCACAGGCTCATCAACTCACAGGCTCATCAACTCACAAGCTCATCAACTCACAAGCTCATCAACTCACAAGCTCATCAACTCACAAGCTCATC
>CAUPVH010000379.1:0-2845 GCA_963514635.1 uncultured Prevotella sp.
AATGGGTTTGCTGCAAACGTGTCTTGTTTGGTGGCAAATAGCCGTTAATCACTGTTTACAGTTTGTACATACGTTTTAATTTTATCATATTTAAGTAATTCAAATAAGAGAATGGAAAAAAGTGCATTGCAGAAAGCGAGAGCTTCTTACCAGCCCAAATTGCCAAAGGCACTTCAAGGTGCAGTGAAAGTGAGCGAGGGCGCTCCTACAAAGAGTGTAGACAATCAGGATGAGATTAAGAAATTGTTCCCCAACACATACGGAATGCCCTTGGTTGAGTTCGTACAAGGCGACGAAATGCCTTCGAAAGAAATAAACGTGGGCATTATACTTAGCGGCGGACAGGCACCTGGCGGTCACAACGTGATTTCGGGATTGTTCGACGAGGTGAAACGCCTGAACCCCAATAACCGCCTTTACGGTTTCCTTATGGGTCCTGGCGGACTTGTAGACCACAATTACATTGAAATAACGGCCGACTTCATTGACGAGTATCGCAACACCGGCGGTTTCGACATGATTGGTAGCGGACGTACGAAACTGGAAACAAACGAGCAGTTTGAAAAGGGCTTAGAGATTATCCGCAAGTTGGACATTAAGGCCATCGTTATTATCGGCGGCGACGACTCGAACACCAACGCATGCGTATTGGCCGAATATTATGCAGCCAAGAATTACGGCGTACAAGTTATCGGTTGCCCCAAAACTATCGACGGCGACTTGAAGAACGAGCAGATTGAGACTTCTTTCGGTTTCGATACTGCCACAAAGACTTACAGCGAGCTTATCGGAAACATCGAACGCGACTGCAATTCGGCCCGCAAGTATTGGCATTTCATTAAGCTGATGGGACGTTCGGCATCGCATATCGCCTTGGAATGTGCCTTGCAAACCCAACCCAACATCTGCATCATCTCCGAAGAGGTGGAGGCCAAAGACCTAACGCTAAACGATATCATCGAAGAAATTGCCTCGGCGGTGGCTTATCGTGCCGCTAACGGACAGAACTATGGTGTTGTGCTCATTCCCGAAGGGCTTATTGAGTTTGTTCCAGCCATCGGTAGACTGATACAAGAGTTGAACGACCTGCTCGCAGCGCATGGCTCCGACTATAAAGACCTTGATAAAGACGCACAACGCGCTTACATCATGGAGCACCTTTCGGCCGAGAACAAGGCTACGTTTAAAACACTTCCCCACAGTGTTGCCCGCCAATTGTCGCTCGACCGCGACCCACACGGAAACGTTCAGGTATCGCTCATCGAAACCGAGAAACTTATTTCCGAAATGGTAGACGCTAAATTGGACGAATGGGCTAAGGAAGGCAAGTTCAATGGCAGTTTTGCAGCTTTGCACCACTTCATGGGTTACGAAGGCCGTTGCGCTGCTCCCTCTAACTTCGATGCCGACTACTGCTATGCCTTGGGTACAAGCGCAGCCCTGCTCATTGCCAGCGGCAAAACGGGTTACATGGCTATCGTTAAGAACACGACGGCTCAGACCGATGAGTGGAAAGCCGGTGGAGTGCCCATCACGATGATGATGAACATGGAAAGACGTAGTGGCGAGATGAAACCTGTTATCCGCAAGGCTCTGGTTGAACTCGACGGCAAACCCTTCAAGGCTTTTGCTGCTAAACGCGACGAGTGGGCAAAGAACACTTGCTACATCTATCCTGGTCCTATTCAGTATTGGGGACCAAGCGAGGTTTGCGATGTTCCCACACGTACATTGGCTCTCGAACAAGAGTAATATTAATATGTGAAGGCAAGAACCCACGTCTTTGTGAGGTGGGTTCTTGTTCTTTTCCTCTTATACCATCAAGTTATGCCCCTAGCCAAAGGCTTTGTCGGGGCTTTGTTTTCAAATCCATTCAGGCTCTAGTGTGTTCTCATACAGCCACAAGGCGGTATAAGCGCAACGCTGTTGATATATGGCAAGAAAATCTTCAACGAAGGTTCGTAATAAAAGAAACACAAGGAGAAGTGGTAGTCGCGGCAGACATCGCGCCCGTTTCTTCACTTCTCTCATTCCCGGCTTTCTTCGTTCGTCGCGTCGTTGGGCGTGGTGGCTTGGTGGTGTGGGTGTGGTATGCCTTTATGTATGGGTGTTTTATTACTTCTTTGTTGGTCCTACGGGCTTTCGATGGCGTGCTTTGTATGGCGATGCGAACTATCCAGACGGCTTTGCCATTCATGGGATTGACATTTCACATTATCAAGGCAATATCAATTGGGAGAAGTTAAGCGATGCAACCATCGATGGTTTCCCTCTTAAATTCGTCATCGTGAAGTCGACAGAGGGCTCATCGGCTATCGACGAGAACTTCAACGACAACTTTTACCAAGCCCGAGAATATGGTTTTATTCGTGGTGCTTACCATTTTTGGAGCAACAAGTCGTCGGCAAGGGCGCAAGCCAACTTCTTTTTGAAACAAGTGCACCTTGAAGAAGGCGACCTACCACCTGTACTAGACGTTGAACATAAGCCCAAAAACCGCTCAGTGGAAGATTTTCAGCGTGACGTGTTGACTTGGTTGCACATTGTTGAAGACAAGTATCATGTTAAACCCATCATCTATACCTATTATAAGTTTAAGGAACAATACCTTAGCGCACCTGTGTTTGACGACTACCCTTATTGGATTGCCCATTATTACGTAGAGAAAGTGGAATATAAGGGAAAATGGAACTTTTGGCAACATACCGATGCAGGCCGCTTAGACGGTATTCGTGGGTATGTGGACTTGAATATCTTTAATGGTTCTTTTTACGAACTGAAACGCCTAACCATCGGCTCGGAGCGTATTTTTGGCGAGTAGAATAAGCATAGCAATGTTGTTATG
>CAUPVH010000380.1:0-2844 GCA_963514635.1 uncultured Prevotella sp.
AAAGTCGCCTAGATGGTCGGTTGGCAGCTGACTATCGGCGGCCAAAATGGCGATAGCCAAGGGCAAGTCAAAGCTACTGCCTTCCTTGCGGAGGTCGGCAGGCGCCATGTTTACGGTGATGTCTGCCCGCGGGAAACGCATGTTGTTGTATTGAATGGCCGACGAAATGCGGTCGCGCCCTTCGCGTACGGCCTCGTCTCCAAGGCCAGTGAAATGGTACAACATGCCCTTCACGAGGTTCACCTCCACAGTAACGGTGGTAACGTTCAGTCCGTTTACCGCCGCGCAGTAGGTTTTGACAAGCATAGGTGGTTATGTTTTCAGAGCAATTTGTCGAGTTGTTCTTTCAATTGGTTGGCATCAAGGTCTTTGGCTACTATCTTTCCGTTCTTCAATACGATGTTGAACGGCACACTGTACACGCCTACTTTCTTGGCAACATCGCCCTCGAACATCGCGCCGTCGCAAATGTTGGGCCACGAAATGCTGTCGCGTTCCAAGATGTCTTTGCATTCGCGCTGAATGGGATCAACGCAAAGGCCCACCACTTTCAGCTTACCTTTGGCGTTGCGCACCCTTTGGTTGAGCATGCGTTGCATTTCCATGCTCTGCATGTTGGTGCTGCTCCACACGCTGAACACGGCAACGGGAGCTTTGTTGCATAGTTGCTCGCTAACCTTTTCGCCTTTTGTAGAACGGGCTTGAAAAGGCGGCAGCGATGCGCCCACAGCGGTTTTGGCAAGAACAGTGATAAGCGACTGCATGCGGTTAAGTTCTCCATTCTTGGGCTGTTCGGCCAAAAGCAACTTCAACAAGCGTGCTGCCTCTTTATAATCAGGAGTTGGTGTTGTGATGAAATAACGCCTTACAAGGTATGCGGCAACAGGCGATGTGGGGTTATCGGCCGCAAAAAGAGCCGCCGTCTTAGCAGTTTGCGGTGGCGAAGCGTTCGCAATGGCCTCGCGAAACTGGTTCATCAGCTTGTTGTCTTTCGTTCCTTTTACGGTTAGTTCCTTCAAGTGAGAGGCGTCGCCCTCCATCGTTACACTCTTACCAGGCTGTGCAAAGATGGGTTGTTCAGAGAAATTGGGAAACACCATGACGAGCGTTCCTTCGCGTTCGCAAGGAATGTCGTAGACAAAACGGCCGCCTTCTAGCTTGATGGTGTCTATTCCGTCTATTAGTCCGTTGGTGCTATATACATAAAACTCGCCGCGATTGAGTTTAAGGAAATGGCCTTCCACCTGAAAGCGGTTGCCTTCCACCCCACAAGCAGCGAGTAAAAGCGCGAGCACAGCCGTGGCAAGCATGGCCTTGGCTGGTTTAAACAGCGAAGGGTTAACAACTTGCCAAACCATCTTCGCAAACTTTATTAGCGTTATACACTTAAAAAAAGTCGTTGTCATAGTGGTTTGTGCAAATTGTTAACCCTTTCATTCATCGTTCCCGTATGGGGTGCGATGCGTAATTATCACTTGTTCAGCTTAGCGAACTCAAGGTCTATGGCAGCGCGTTGTGCCAAACGAGCGTCCTTAGCCGTTGCCGATTGCAGAGCGGTAGTTGCAGCTGCATTGTCGCCTTGGCGTGCATAAACCACAGCCATGAGGTAGTCGGTAACGGCGTCGGGGTTCTTCACGTTCTTCAACGTGGCGAGTGCGCCTTCGTAGTTCTTGTTCATCAGCTTGGCAAGAGCCGCCATATTGCTCTCATAGCTGCCCAGAGTAGTTTCGGCGAGCGAGTAGTTGCCCTTAGCGATGTTGAGAGCACCCACGGCCTTGTTGATGTCGTTAGCTTGTTGAGCCTTAGCGATGAGCGTTTCGGCCTCAGAAATGTTGCCTTCATAGAGGGCAACCATACCCAAGTTAGCGTTTGCCTCGGCAGCGTCGGGCGAGGTAGCCAATGCCTTTTGGAAGTAGGTACGAGCCTCTGCCAAGTTTCCGGCCTGCATAGCCAGTACGCCTAGGTTGTTGTAAGCGCGGTAATCTTGGTCGTATAGTTCGGCAGCCTTCTTATAGATGTTGTTCTTCTCGGCGGCGTTGTCGGTGAGCGTAGCGCTGTATAGGATTTCTTCAGAGCTGAGTTGCGTTGGGTCGGCGGCAAACTGTTCTTTGATTTGCTCGTCGCTGCGGCCAACAACCTCGTAGTTGATGGTAAGGCGTGCGCGGCGCAGTTCGGGCAGGATGCCGGTAGCCAGTTCGCGGAAACCTTCGCTCATGTTACGGATTTGGCGTTCGCGCTCTTCGGGATCCTTGTACATAGAGAGTACGCGCAAGATAACTTCCTTGTCTTGGATGTTAGATGCCTGTACCAACTCTTGGAATCCCTCCCAGTCTTGTGCCGTGTAACGAGCCTCGACAGCAGTTTCCATCTTGTTCTGTTTGAGTTGTCCTTTAACATAGCCTTCACCCGTGGTCTGACGTTTTGCAGCCAGCTTATCGTTGATAACGAAACCACCTTCGGGCGACGCGTAGGCATTAACTTCCACGTTGCGCAACTTAAGTTTTTCGCGGTCGGCGTTGATTTTCTTCAACATCTTGACGAATTCGGTTACCGAATTGTTCTTCAACTCGGTTTTGCGCAAGTTAGCTTGGTTGATGAGGAACTTGATGTTGGCCTCTTGTTTCTGCGCTTTTACGCGTTGGAAACTGTCGGGCGCAATGCAAAGTCCGTCGTTGGCCATAGCCTCGCGGTAGAGTTGCGATGTAGCCAGCACGCCGTAAGAAACCTTCACGGCGGGGAAAACTACCCCTTTTTTTCCCTTTTTAGCGGCGAAAGGGGGGGAGAGGGGGCCCTTAATCATGTCTTGCACATAGTTAAAGGCGGGGTTTTTTGAATAGCGGCCCC
>CAUPVH010000381.1:0-2843 GCA_963514635.1 uncultured Prevotella sp.
CCTATGTAGACGGCGAATGGATGAAAGCTAAGGGTACGACACTTGGCGCCGACGACGGCATTGGCGTGGCCATGCAATTGGCCGTACTCGAAAGCAACGATATACAACATGGGCCATTGGAGTGTGTTTTCACCAGCGACGAAGAAACACAAATGACTGGCGCATCGGGAATGGAACCCGGATTTATGACAGGCGACTGGCTCATCAACCTCGATTCGGAAGACGAAGGGGAGATTTTCGTGTCGTGTGCAGGCGGCCGTAGCACGCATGCTGTGTTCCATTTTGAAAAAGAAGAGGCCCCCAAAGACTATTTCTTCTTGCAGATTTCGGTTAAGGGACTTACGGGCGGACACTCTGGCGACGACATTAACAAGAAACGCGCCAACGCCATCAAGTTGCTTACGCGATTTGTTTACTTGGAACAAGAAAAATACGATGTACGCTTGGCTAGTTTCAATTCGGGCAAATTGCACAACGCCATACCACGCGACGGACGCATTGTAATGGCTGTTCCTAACGATGTAAAGGAGAACGTGCGCGCCGATTGGAATGTGTTCGCACATGAAGTGGCCGACGAATTCTACGTTACCGATACCGCAATGGAGTTTGCTATGGAAAGCGCCAATGCAGAAAAGGTGATGCCTGTCGACGTTAGCCGCCGCATTATCATGGCCTTGCAGGGCATAACCAATGGCGTGTTTGCCATTTGCCAAGACCCGGCTTTGGGCGGAATGGTGGAAACTTCGAGCAACATCGCCGTTGTGAAAACCACTGACAACATGGTAGACCTGCTTGCCTCGCAACGCAGTAACGTGATGAGCAACCTCACCAACCAATGCAACGCCGTTGGTGCCGTGTTGAAATTGGCTGGTGCCGAAGTGGAACAAACCGACGGTTACCCTGCTTGGCAGATGAACCCGAATAGCGAACTAACCAAGGTGGCTATCGAATCGTACAAGCGCCTGTTTAATAAAGAACCCATTGTGCGTGGTATTCACGCCGGATTGGAGTGCGGACAGTTTGCCACAAGCTATCCAGGCATGGACATGGTTTCGTTCGGACCGACGTTGCGCGATGTGCATACGCCCGACGAACGCCTGCTTATCCCCACCGTACAAATGGTTTGGGACCACTTGCTAGATATTCTCAAAAACGTTCCAGCTAAATAATAATGAAGAATAAACGCGTCTTTTTGTTTCTTGCCGCAGGCTTTTTAGCCCTCGCCAGTGTTAGTTGCGGCAAACGTCATTCGGCCAAAAAGCTGGTTGAAAGCTTTATCGACGAGCATGCACAGCAGGCGTCGGTGTCGATTACTGATGTTGGTAAACTAGATTCTACCGACCGTGTGGACAACTCCACCATAAATGCGTTGCAAGCCGATGTAAAGAATGGTGGTTTGTATAAGCCCGACACGAAGTTTGGGAAACGTCCTACCAACACCAAGACCTTGCTTATGATTCGCGTAACGCTCGAAACAAAAGACGAAAAGGGCGAGAAAAAGCCGCACAAACAAACCTTTTATCTCGACCCCGAACTAACAAGTGTGGTGGCTGTTAAGACAAACTAGCCCCCACACCCATAACAACTACGCCCCCACAAACGCCGAGATGACGCTTGTGGGGGCGAGTTTATGACGACTACTTAACACCGCTTTTGATAACTTCCTACATGAAAAAGCAAACCTTAAATTGAAACCTGACGTGCTTATCACGCTTGAAAAACGCTTACCCAAGCCTGCTCTCCTTTCTTATTCCAGGCACTTAGAAAGCTGTTTCATCCCATCTAAGCGCATACGAGAAACAGCGGAAATCAGATGCAGAGCTTGCTTAACAATCAAACAAGAATGAGTTTGGAGGGTAAGCCCTAACCCTATTAAGGAGGCGCTTATTCAGTCTTGCACGCCCAACAAGAATGAATTAGGGCTGCCTACCCCACCCCATCAAAAAAGGGAGAACGCCAAAACGTTCTCCCTTTTATATGATGCGATACTTTCAACGTATGTCGAAAGCGGTTTAATTCTTGAAAAAGTCCTTTACTGCTTCGTTAGGAACCATCTTCTCATCGAAGATGTATGCGCCGGTTTTCGGGCTCTTAACCATTTTGATAACCTTGGTATAAGCACGTCCGTCCTTTGAACCGTCACGAAGGGTTGCAACTACTTTCTTTGCCATTGTCTTCTATAATTAAACGTTATTTAATCTCCTTATGAAGCGTCATCTTCTTCATGATTGGATTATACTTCATTAGTTCCATACGTTCAGGCGTGTTCTTCCTGTTCTTGGTGGTAACGTAACGGCTCGTTCCAGGCAAGCCGCTGTTCTTCATTTCCGTGCATTCCAGAACAACCTGTACTCTATTACCCTTAGCTTTCTTTGCCATGATAATTATTCTCCTATAACTTTAATGTCTTTCCAATCACAGAAGCCCTTAGAAACAGCTTGCTTAAGCGCTGCGTCAAGACCCACTTTATTGATAAGGCGCAAACCTGCGGCACTGATTTTCAAGCTAATCCAGCAACCTTCTTCCACATAGTAGAACTTCTTGCTGAACAAGTTCACGTCGAAACTGCGCTTTGTGCGATGCTTCGAGTGAGACACGTTGTTGCCAACCATTGCCTTTTTACCTGTAATCTGACAAATCTTCGACATTGCTATCTTTTTTTTGTTTTCTTTTTTGATACTTACTCCAAACAGGTTGCAAAATTACGAATTTTTCTTCTAAATACCTAACTAAATCAATTAATTATCAAAGATTTTATGTTTTTTGTGGTATTAGACCGCTATTCGCACGTACTTTTATCAAATATGGGCATCATTTTCGCATTCATTGATGTGGTTATGACA
>CAUPVH010000382.1:0-2835 GCA_963514635.1 uncultured Prevotella sp.
GAGAAAGACGGATGCTGGCTTATCAATGGCGTAAAACGCTTCATCACCAACGGCGATTCAGACATTCACCTCGTTCTGGCACGCTCCGAAGAGGGTACGAAAGATGGTCGCGGACTGTCGATGTTTATCTACGACAAGCGTCAAGGCGGCGTTACCGTACGACATATTGAAAACAAACTGGGCATACATGGCTCGCCTACGTGCGAACTTGTGTACAAAGATGCCAAAGCCGAACTATGCGGTCAAACGCGTTTGGGCCTCATCAAGTACGTTATGGCGTTGATGAACGGTGCCCGTTTAGGTATCGCCGCGCAGAGCGTTGGTGTGTCGCAGGCCGCCTATACCGAAGGTTTGAACTACGCTCGCGAACGTAAACAGTTCGATACGAACATCGTAGACTTCCCCGCCGTGTACGATATGCTCTCGCGCATGAAGGCCAAATTGGATGCAGGACGTAGCATTCTCTACCAAACGGCACGCTATGTAGACATCTACAAAGCACTCGACGACATCGCACGCGAACGCAAACTTACCCCCGAAGAACGCGCCGAACAAAAGACATACATGCGTTTGGCCGATGCTTTCACGCCGCTGGCAAAGGGTATGAACTCTGAATACGCCAACCAAAACGCCTACGATGCCATACAAATTCATGGTGGTTCGGGCTTCATCATGGAGTATAAGAGCCAACGTCTCTATCGCGATGCGCGCATTTTCTCTATCTACGAGGGCACAACGCAGCTGCAAGTGGTGGCCGCCATTCGCTATATCACCAACGGAACTTACCTCGGCATCATGAAAGAAATGCTCGAAGACGAGGTGGCCGAGAACTTACAGCCACTTAAAGAGCGTGTGGCCAAGCTGGTGGAACGTTACGAAGAGAGCGTGAACAACGTGAAAGAGTGCGGCAACCAAGACAGGCAAGACTTCCTTGCGCGTCGCCTTTACGAGATGACTGCCGAACTTTTCATGTCGTTGCTCATCATTGCCGACGCATCGAAAGCTCCCGAACTCTTCGAAAAGAGTGCCAACGTGTACGTTCGCCTTACCGAAGAGGCTGTTATTGGCAACCATGCCTTCATCGCCAACTTTAAGGTGGAAGACTTGGAATACTACAAATCGCGCTAAAAAGCATTCCCCATCCACAACCTCGCTTAATGCGAATGAGGGGCAATATGCCTGTTCTGACCCAACTTAACGGGAAAGGCGCGACCTGGTGTTCCACTTCTCCGACACTTAGTGGGGAAGAAAAACACGGTCTTACCCCTGCCGTTCTCCATGAGAAATGAGGCGTAATGACTTTCATTTCAAGCCTAATTGCATCACGGGGGACTCAGCGCATAGTATTTAAAAGGTGCGTGTTGCCACTTGTAGGTAACACGCACCTTTCATTGTAGCAGTCAGCTTAAAGCACATTGCACGCTCCATTCACAATCAAGCATAAGCAACTCTGAGAAATAAAAAGGGACAAATCGTTTTGCATCACATAAGTTTGTTTGGCAATAAAAAGATGAACCACCCCCATATATTCATAGAACCACCACAACACCAAAACCGATGAAAGATGAAAAAAGACAACAACCACCTCATCATCTACCAAGACGACAACGGCTTGGTAAAAGTGAATGTGCGCTTTGCCGATGAAGACGTATGGCTCACACAAGGGCAATTAGCGGATATTTACGACACAACACAACAAAACATTGCCCTACATATCAAGAACATCTATGCAGATGCTGAATTGGAGGAGATGGCAACTCACAAGAAATACTTGTTAGTTCGACAAGAAGGCAGTAGAAACGTTCAGCGCAACATCGACCATTACAACCTAGACATGATTATCACCCTGGGTTACAGAGTGCAATCACAAGTTGCAACCCGCTTTCGTCGATGGGCTACCGAACGACTGCATGAATATATACAAAAGGGTTTTTCCATGGATGACGACCGACTGAAACAAGGAGGTAATCGTTACTTCCGTGAATTGTTACAACGCATCCGCGACATCCGTGCTTCGGAGCGTAACTTCTATCAGCAGGTGACGGACATTTACGCAACTTCGGTAGATTACGACCCACGCACCGAGCTCACTCGTACGTTCTTCGCCACTGTGCAAAACAAGCTTCATTATGCCGTACACGAACACACCGCCGCGGAAATCATCTTCGATCGAGTTGATAGCGACAAGCCGCTAGTAGGCATGACCAACTTCAAAGGCGACTATATCACGAAAGACGATGTGAAGATTGCCAAGAACTATCTCACACAAAAAGAGCTGCAACGACTTAACCTGCTTGTATCGCAATTCCTAGACTTTGCCGAATTTCAGGCACTTGATGAACATCCCATGCGAATGGTAGACTGGATAACTGCTCTTGACAACCAAATTTTATCCCTGCAACGTACTGTGTTGGAAGGGAAAGGTCATGTATCACACAACGAAGCGATAGAAAAGGCTGAACGAGAATTTGCCATCTACCGTCAAAGAGAAATGGCACAGCTTGAAAGTGATTTCGATAAAATGGTGAAACTGCTTCCTAAGCGAGGGCAACATCCAACAAAAGAAGAATAAAAGCACCTAGGTTGGCACTAACGTTTATTTGTTGCTGTCCACCCTCGAGCTGTAATAACAAAAAGGACATACTACCAACGAATGGTAACACGTCCTTTATATTTTCGATGGGCAAACAAGGCTATTCTTATGAACTTGCCAAAGAGTTGATGAGAAGTTAAGCCCAAATATATTAGTGGGCGAAGCCTTCTTTTCACGTTTCACCTTTAGGAGTTATGGAGTTAAGGAGTTAAGCCAAATGTATAGGTGGCGTTAGCCATTTT
>CAUPVH010000383.1:0-2834 GCA_963514635.1 uncultured Prevotella sp.
ATCGAAAAGAAATAAAGAAGTTACTCACAATATAAATATAGAAAGGAAATAAGAAATGAAAACAATGTCGTATTTAGGACTAGACGAGAACAAAGTTCAACCCGTTGTTAAAGGCTTGACCCAACTGCTGGCCGACTTCCAAGTGTTTTATGCCAACCTGCGCGGCTTGCATTGGAACGTAAAAGGTAAGCGATTCTTCTCTTTGCACGCCAAGTACGAAGAGCTTTACAACGATGCTGCCGAGAAAGTAGACGAGATTGCAGAACGCCTTTTGCAACTGGGCGCAACTCCCGAAAACCGCTTCAGCGAGTACCTTAAAGTATCTACGATAAAAGAAAGCGGCAACGAACCCGAAGGAAAAGAAGGTATTGAGACAGTGCTAGACAACTTGACCAACCTTATCCAGCAAGCGCGCGCAATCGCTAAGCCTGCTGCCGATGCCGACGACGATGCAACGGTGGGCTTGATGGATGGTTTCCTCGCTGGTCAAGAAAAGAACGTATGGATGTTTGTGGCTTTCTTGGATAAGAGCTACAAAAAATAAAACGGCTATCTGCAAATAGCCCAACGCATACGCTGCTGTGTGGTTAGCCACCATGCGTATTATCTGGTTAAAAACGATTGGCGGCGACTTCGCCATGAGGTCGCCGCCTTTTTAAACCTTACTGCAAGCCACTGCACACAATGGCAAGGGCCAAACAAGATGTAGGATTAAGGCTGTAAGACTGTGAGATTGGGAGTTTAGAACGTAGTGAGTTCGTTAGAACATTAGCTATTTTACCCCCAAACGCTTTCGCAATTGTACACTCGCAAACGTTTTGCACAAGGATGTACGCGATAAAACTCATTAAATTAGAAACTTACACCCACACAAAAGCATTAACTGAAAAAAGCTCATCAACTTAAACTTAGCATAGCTTTAAGCACAAGAGATTAGCGCAGAGAGTTATAAAAACAGACTAGCAAAAGCATGTCTGCATTTAGCGAAAAGATTAAAGTGGCGGCGTGGTGGTGCGATGATGCACCGCCACGCTTTTGTTTGTGTTGGCTACAAGCCAATAAATGCAGGCGTTGCAGCAGCTAATATAGTTTGATTAGTTAATGGCATTCCATGTTATAAGCAAGCTATCCCCCACCCCCTATATTTCTCATCGCTTGCCCTCCACATTCACCATTTCTTCTCCAAACATAGTGTTTTTTCATGTTTTTGACGTAATTTTGTCCTTTCAAACAAACTGATAATGAGCATTACATCCTTAGTGAGCGGAGCTTTCAAACGCCGACAGGCCGACATTGAAACGTACGCCCACCATAGCGAAGAGATACAAAGGCGCGTGTTGGCCCACCTTGTGCAGCAAGGACAACGCACGCAATATGGCAATACGTGGGGAATGAACAACATACAAACCTACGAACATTTTGCCAAGCAGCTACCCGTAACCTCTTACGAGGAACTGAAAGAACCTATCGACCGCATGCGCCACGGCGAAGCCGACGTGTTGTGGCCTGGTGTGGTGAAGTGGTACGCCAAATCGTCGGGAACAACCAACGACAAAAGCAAATTCATCCCCGTATCTGCCGAAGGCTTGAAAAACATTCATTACAAAGGCGGAAAAGATGCCGTGGCACTTTATCTGCGCAACAATCCCAAGAGCCGACTATTCGATGGGCGCAGCCTGATATTGGGTGGAAGTCATGCGGCCAACTACAACGTGGCGCATAGCCTAGTGGGCGACCTCAGCGCGATACTCATCGAAAACATCAATCCCTTGGCCAATATCGTGCGCGTTCCCAAGAAAAGCATTGCGCTAATGCCCGACTTCGAGGCGAAACGCGAGGCCATTGCCCAACAAACTTTGCACACCAACGTTACCAACATATCGGGTGTGCCCTCGTGGATGCTCTCTGTGCTGGTGCGCGTGCTCGAACTTTCGGGCAAAGATACGCTCGCCGAGGTGTGGCCCAACCTCGAAGTGTTTTTCCACGGCGGCATTGCTTTCGGCCCTTATCGCGAGCAATACCGCAAACTTGTTGGCTCGTCGCACATGCGATACATGGAAACCTACAACGCCAGCGAGGGCTTTTTCGGTCTGCAAGATGCTCCCGACGACGAGGCTATGCTGCTCATGATAGACTATGGCGTGTTCTACGAGTTTATTCCGATGGACGAATTTGGGACAGACAAGGCCTCGGTGGTTCCGCTTTGGGGCGTTGAGCCAGGCCGCAACTATGCAATGGTGATTAGCACAACGTGTGGTTTGTGGCGTTATGTTATTGGCGACACGGTTTGTTTCACCTCCACACGGCCTTATAAGTTTAAGATTACGGGGCGAACAAAATACTTTATCAATGCCTTTGGCGAAGAACTGATTATGGACAACGCCGAACAAGGCTTGGCTTACGCCTGCAAACAAACGGGAGCAGAGGTGTTGGAATACACGGCGGCACCTGTTTTTATGGATGCCGAGGCCAAATGCAGGCACCAATGGCTTGTGGAATTTGCGCACAAGCCTACCTCTCTCGATGCCTTTGCACAGGCACTCGACCTGCGCCTGCAACAACTTAACAGCGACTACGAGGCTAAACGACATAAGAACATCACGCTGCAACAGCTGGAAGTGGTTGAGGCACGACAAGGTTTGTTTAACGATTGGCTGAAAAGCAAAGGCAAACTGGGCGGACAACATAAGGTGCCGCGACTGGGAAATAGCCGCAAGAATATTGAGGAGCTGCTGAAGATGAATTAAAAGAAGAGCAGGGCCCCACCCCCAGCCCCTCTCCAAGGGGAGAGAGGAGTGATATGCCTTGTGAATTATCCTCTTGTTAACTTGTTA
>CAUPVH010000384.1:0-2828 GCA_963514635.1 uncultured Prevotella sp.
GTACCTATCTACAAGCTCGTAGGTAACTGGGAGGTCTTCTTCTATCAGCTCATTCATGCGTCGCTCTATCTCCTTCTCGTCTTGTCGCGAAGGTTTTCTATCAAGCGTGTAGCTTATTTTGCTCTTCTTTCGCTCTACGTGAGCATTGGTTGAGCGTCCGCAATCGAACATTCTAATCATCACTTGGTTAAGTAGATGTTCGGCCGTATGCGCAGGTGGGAACTCATCCTTATTGTGCGTGCACAGCAATAGTTCGTTGTCTTTCATCTTAGTGTTAAACTTAAAAATTCTTCCGTTATATGGAGCGAGTGTCATTGAGATGTTTCCATCGCGGCCGAGGTTCTCAACGGTAGTTTCGCCAGTGAGCAAATCTATCGCGCCAAAATGCCCTTCGGGCAGTTCCAGATAGTCGAAAGCATGACCAGGGATGTTAACCTGCACGCTATTGCTTTCGCCAGAAAAGTTAACCACAATCAAAAGCAATTCGTCTTGCCACTTTCTTAGGAAGGCGAAATGCCGTGCAGGATTGAAATTATCTGACTGCGGATTAACGTACATCAGGTCGAAGAAAAGGCCTTTACCAATAGCCGACTCACCACGCGCAATGCGAAGGATGTGCTGATACTGGGCATAAATCTCGTTTTCTTGTGCAGAAAGCTTTTCGCGGTCAAAGTAACCACGATAAAGAGAGCCAACCGTCCAATAGTCGAAGATGGTTGTGCGCCCGTCTATACCGCTAAATCCTTCGTTATCCATGCCTGGTTCGCCAAACTCTTGGCCTGCATATATCAGCATAGGGTTGCGCTGCATCAAGGCCGATACAATAAGTGCAGGTATCGCTCGCTGGGCATCGCCGCAGAAAAAGGGGCTTGCAATGCGCTGTTCATCATGGTTTTCAAGGAAGTAAAGCATGTGCTTACCAATATCGTCGAGCGATTGCCATTGGTGTGTAATGGCAGCTGCATGGCTTTCTTGGCGCACAATGCTCTTCATACAATCGTACATGCCCACCTTATCATAAAGGTAATCAAAGCCCGACTGCACATAAGCGCGGTATTGGTAGGGGTCGTAAACTTCGCCAACGACGATGGTTTGCGGATAATTCTCCTTTAATATACCCGTGGCGTATTGCCAAAAGGCTGTTGGAACCATTTCAACCATGTCGCAACGGAAACCATCTACGCCCGCATCTGCCCAAAACAAAAGGATGTCTACCATCTTTTTCCAAGTGTTGGGCACAGGAACAAAATGCTCGCTACGCCCAGCAGCATCGCAATAGTCTACGCCATAGTTCAGCTTAATGGTTTCGTACCAGTCGTTAATGCCTGGATGATTGTCGAAACGGTCGTTGCCTGTGGCTTTTGCAGGCTGTTCATGATAGGTGTTTCCTGCGCTATCAGTAAGCGAAATGGAGGGTTCGAACGGTTTTCCCCAACAATAATAAAAGTTATTGTTGGTAGAGAAATGCAGGCTAGTGTCGTCGTTTTCACCTAAGTCGGCCACGCCATTCGGCCTGCAAACCGACTTATATTCCCGTGCAACATGGTTGGGTACAAAATCAACGATTACCTTCATGCCGCACTTGTGCACCCTTTGCACCAATGCCTTGAACTCTTCGAACCGATGTTCAACATCTACGGCCAAATCGGGCGAGACGTCGTAATAGTCGGTAATGGCGTAAGGCGAACCTGCCTTACCCTTCACTATGGCGTTGTGTTGCGCGGGAATGCCGTACTCAGAGTAGTCTGTTTGCGATGCATGTCGAATAATTCCCGTAAACCAAATGTGGCTAATGCCCAACTTGCGGATGCGTTGCAGGGCTTGTTCGTCGAAGTCGTTCATCTTCCCACAGCCATTTTCGGCAATCGTTCCCCACTTTCTGTTAGTGAGGTTGCGATTGCCGAAAAGCCGTGGAAACACCTGATATATGATAATCTTGTTGTTCACGATGGTGTGTTTATTCCAAAGGTGGTGCGCAGAAAGGCGCTCCCAAGTAATGATTATTCTATGCCGTGTGCAGCAACAGCCTTGTCGATGCGACCAATCATGCCCTGCAAGGCTTTACCTGGGCCGCATTCGGTGAAGTCGTCAGCACCGTCCTTTATCATGTTTTGCACGCTAGAAGTCCATCTTACCGAGCTAGTAAGCTGTGCTATAAGGTTCTTCTTAATCTCTTCGGGTGCAGTGTGGGCCTGTCCGTCCACGTTTTGGTAAACGGGACACTTGGGTTCAGCAAACGTAGTGTTCTCAATGGCAGTCTGCAATTCGTCTTTTGCGGGCTGCATCAGGGGCGAATGGAAGGCTCCACCCACCTTCAAGGGCAACGCACGCTTGGCGCCAGCCTCTTTAAGCAGTTCGCAAGCTTGGTTTACAGCATCAATATTACCCGAAATAACAAGCTGTCCGGGACAGTTGTAGTTGGCAGCAACCACCACGTTGCCCGTTGTGCTTACCTGTTGGCAAACCTTTTCCACCGTTTCATCGTTCAATCCAACGATGGCGGCCATTGTTCCGGGAGCCACTTCGCAAGCCTTTTGCATGGCCATTGCACGGGCATAAACCAAGCGCAAGCCATCTTCAAAGCTCAACGCACCTGCTGCTACGAGTGCAGAAAACTCGCCCAAACTATGTCCGGCAACCATTGATGGGGTAAATTCGTTGCCCAAACAAAGGGCCGAAATAACGCTGTGCAAGAACACAGCAGGCTGAGTTATCTTTGTTTCTTTTAGTTGCTCATCAGTTCCGTTGAACATTATGTCCGTGATACTATAACCAAGGATTTCGTTGGCCTTATCAAACAGTTCCTTTGCCAAAGGCTTTGAGTCGTA